>CAZFQW010000154.1:0-7641 GCA_964521225.1 uncultured Roseobacteraceae bacterium | reverse complement strand
CAGAACACTGCCAACTTGATCGCATAGCTTATCGGTTCGCTCATAGAACTCTTGTTCTTTCCCTTGTTCTACTTCTGAAAGCCCTAGCATTACCAAGCTCGCATCTGCCGACTCTGCCTTGAGGGTGTCAAAAAACGACTGGTTTTTCTGTTTACTACTTACAATTTTTACTTCGGCATTTAATCGGAGGTCTTCTAGGGCTCTCTCTATGCTTTTATAGATTTCAGCGCTATTTACCTGCGATTTTTCAATATCAGTTAATATTCTTACACGCGCGTTGAGCCATTCGTCGCTAGTAATTAAAAAGCGAATAACGGTAAGGGCAAACGAAAGATTTCTTCCTTTCCCCCTGAACCAAATATCTATTCTGTCTTTATTACGGAAACCATTTTCACGGTCGTAGTCCATAATAAGAACATTGTAATCTATTTGGTTGAACCTTTTTAAGAGTTTGGTAAATTTGTAAGGAGCGCCAGAATAACGAGACCAACCCATTAATACTGTGTTCGGGTTAATCCCCGAGAAACCATACGTTGCGGCAATAGTTCCTATTCCTTCGTAAACATCGTCCGTTAAAAACGCTCTATTGAATACCCCTTTAGAGTCTGTTGAGTTTAACGCATTTTCTATGGGCATTAGCCCTACTACATTGGGGTCTTTCTTGAGTTCAAAGCTTGAAACCACCCCCAAACGGCTCACCAAACTTTGCCCAAATTCAAGCATATATGCTCGTTTTTCAGTATCTCCCGAAAAAAGTAAGATGTTGGGTCTCCAATTGCGTTGGTCGGCTTCTTTCCTGCTTATTTTATACAATGCTGTGCGCAGTACCTCTGACCACACGCCCTGCCATATATCGCTAAAACCAATACTAATTTGTTTTCGGGTGAGGATAATGAAAATAACTCCAATGATGGTAAATGCCACCAACATTGCCACAAAATCGAGTTGGAACATCACCACAAAAGTGGCAACTGCCCCTAAAATACTAATGGGTCTAGGTATTTTGAACTGTGGTCTGAAATCAGAACCCGACCAACTTTCTAGGGCAGAGGTAAGGTTAATAAAGCCGTAAGCAGTGAGGTAGAACATAGAAACCACACGAGCTATTAAGTCAAGCTCTCCCAAAAGTACTCCGGCTTCGGCAATAACGAAAGTAACAATGAGCGCTCTGCGAGGTTCATTGCTTTTGCCGGCTCCTTTCGCCAAGGCTTTGGGAGTTACCCTATCCACCGACATGGCTTGCAAAATGCGAGGGCCTCCAAGAATTCCGCCTAGTGCTGAAGAAAGCGTTGCGCCCCAAATCCCTGCCATTACCAAAGGTGCGCCATAAGCAGCAAAATAAGCTACTTTGGAAAGTACATTATAATCTGTACGCAGTGCATTGCTATCAATTGAGTACGCTAAAAATAAGGCAAGTCCTATATAAATAATTAGCCCAACGGCAATAGATGCCATTGTACCAATAGGGATGGAGCGTTTGGGGTCTTTTAAATCGCCCGACATGGCTACGCCTGCGGTAAAACCCGTTACTGCGGGGAAAAATATGGCGAATACTGCCGCTAGCGACATTCCATCTTTAGGGATTCCTATTGCAGGTGCAGAAGCGTTTAATCCATGGGCTCCTGTAAATGCCCCTAATAATATGGAAATTAACGACAAAAAAATCGCCGCCATAATATAAAACTGTGCTTTAAGTGCAATAGAAGTACTAATTAAGGCAATTACTACAAGCCCCGTAAGGGTGATTGTTCCTGTAAGCCTTGTTGCCCCTAGCCCTTCTGTGGCAAATCCTATGGAATTATTGAAACTATCGCTAAAACCAACGATGTATAAGGAGATACTGAGTGCTGTCCCTATAAACAAGGTGATTCCGATGGAACCGCCAATGGGTAAGCCCAAAGAGCGGGAAAGCATGTAATACAGTCCTCCTGCCTTCACCTTTTTATCGGTAGCTACAGAAGAAACCGAAAGCCCTGTAGTCACAGAAATTACATGGGCAATAAGAATAATTCCTAGCGTAGCTATTAAACCGCTTTCCCCAACTACCCAACCTAAGCGGAGGTACATAATTACCCCTAAAATAGTGAGTAAAGAAGGAGTGAATACACCAGCAAAAGTTCCAAATTTATTTGCCTTAGCCATAAAGTGTAAAGTATTTAGTTTCTAGTGTTAGGTTTCATTTTTAGTATGGCCTAATACAATTCAATAAAAGCGAAAAGAAATGGTATTGTAAAATATTGGTTGATCAGCCTGGTTTAAAACCATGCTCATCGGCAGCTTAACTAAACACTCATTTGCGCCACGGTGGCAGTCAAAATTAAAAACTACCAAAGAAATATTTTTGAACTTCTCTTTAGTATGCAATATAATAGTTTGCCTTGCCTATTCTATACAGAAAATATCTTGAACCCAAATAAAAAAGCCCTACTGCTTAAAACAATAGGGCTTGTAAAAGGGCTGTACAATTTTATTTTTTTAGAATTTCTCTTGAGATTACTAATTTCTGGATTTCGCTTGTGCCTTCGCCAATTGTACAAAGTTTAACATCTCTGTAAAACTTTTCGACCGGGTAGTCTTTTGTAAAACCATAGCCCCCAAAAATCTGAACGGCCTCATTAGCTACTCTACTGGCAACTTCAGAAGCGTAGTATTTCGCCATAGCAGATTGTTCTGTTACTTTTTTACCTGCTTGTTTTAACTCAGCCGATTGGAAGGTAAGTAACCGGGCCGCTTCTATTTCGGTTGCCATATCTGCCAACTTAAAAGAAATACCTTGGAAAGCAGAAATAGGTTTATTAAACTGATACCGTTCTTTTGAATACGCTAAAGCATGTTTGAAAGCCCCTTCGGCAATGCCTAAACTTAGTGCTGCAATTGAAATTCTTCCGCCATCTAGTACTTTCATCGACTGAATAAACCCTTCGCCTACTTTTCCTAGAATATTTGCTTTCGGTACACGGCAGTTATCGAAAATTAGCTCTGTAGTTTCAGAAGTTCTCATTCCTAACTTAGACTCAACTCGCCCAGAGTAGAAGCCTTCTGTCCCTTTTTCAATTACAAAAGCAGTCATCCCGTGCGAATCGCCTACTTCGCCAGTTCTAGCAATTACTACTGCAATATTGCCACTTTTACCATGCGTAATGAAGTTTTTTGCTCCGCTTAACACATAAAAATCTCCATCTTCTTTCGCTATGGTTCGCATATTCCCCGCATCGGAACCGGTATTGGGTTCTGTAAGCCCCCAAGCACCTAAACATTCTGCGGTAGCTAATTTGGGTAACCATTTTTGCTTTTGCTCTTCGTTACCAAACTGGAGAATATGCCCTGTACAAAGAGAGTTATGCGCCGCCATTGAAAGTGCTATACCCGGATCAAAATGGGCTAAACCTGCAATTGCCGTTACATACTCGGGGTAACCGAAACCCGAACCGCCGTATTGTTCAGGAACTAAAACGCCCATGAGTCCTAGTTCGCCTAATTTTTTAAATATCTCTAAAGGAAAAAATTCTTTTTCGTCCCACTCATCGCGATGTGGTTCTATGTGCATTTTGCCAAAGTCTTGCACCATTTGTGCAATCATTTCTCTGGTTTCGTGTGTTAAGGTTGCTTCCATGACAATCAATATTAAGTTATTTTATAGTTAAGGCTTTTTAATTAGCGAAGTTAATGTTTTGTGTGATGATTTGAAAATCAACTAGTTACAAATAAAATCGAGCAAAAATATGTTTGGTTTTTTCGGAAAAAACAACTATAAAATTCTTTGTTCGCCGATTTAGTTAGTATAATTATTAAGTGAAAATGTAGTTTATCCAATAGCAATGTTTAACTACGTGAACAGATAATATTAATAAACCATTACCGCATCAGAAAAGGATTTCCATTGCTTACAATTACCAACCATAAAAGCTACGGTCTTTACTTATTTATCCCTGTACTTGCTTTGTTTTTCTTTTTAGAAACAATGGCTCAGAATAGTGCAGAAACGAACAAAATAAGTACAGATAGTTGTGTAACACAGTATTTTGTTGCCAAAGTTTCTAGCGATCCGCTTAATGTTTCCCCAAAAGACTCTTTGGTGCAATTGGCCTGCTATAGGAATCGTGTGTTGCACGGAGAACAAATTACGCTTTCCCCCTCTGGCGATACCTCGGTAGTGAGCCACTATTTTATGGGCATTCAGCATGGCGCTTACACCTCTTTCTACCCCAGCAGCCAAGTAAAAATTAGTAGTAATTATCTGTTAGGCGAGCTCGAAGGTAGTTACACCCGATACTATTCTAATGGAAACTTAGCCGCCAAAGGTAGGTACCAAGATGGCAAACCTCACGGATATTGGGAGAACTACTACCCCAATGGCGCGCTAGCATCGCAAGGGAAATTATTCTTAGGGAAAAGTAGTGGTACTTGGCGGTTTTTTCACCCAAATGGCAAGCTAAAGCAAACAGAACTTTGGAAAGATTTTATTTTGGTAGAACTCAGCCCCTTCTATACGCCTGAAGGGAGTGCCAAAAATATTGGCGATTACCAAAACGGGCAAGGAAATATTATCTGGTATAGAGACAATGGCACTATGAAAGAGAAAGCTTCGTATTACAAAGGCTTAAAACAAGGCAGAGCACAGTTATTTAACGAAAAAGAAACTAAAGTCGAAGAGTATTTTTATCAGAGAGATACTTTGCATGGCCCTTATTTTAAATATCATGGTAACGGCACACTTTCGGAAACAGGATTTTTTGTAAAGGGAATTGTGGAAGGAGCGTTTCATCGCTACGATTCAGCAGCGCAACTTCAGCAAAAAGGAATTTTTAAAAATAGCAAAAAAGAACAGCTTTGGTATACTTACCACCCTTCGGGAACAGTGCGAGCACAAGTTGTTTACAGCGATAATATAAAAGAGGGAGAGGCCATTGTTTTTGATGAAGCAGGAAATGTTTCGCAAAGAGGCAGATACCTAAACAATGAGAAAGAGGGTGTTTGGAAGCGCTTTTTCCCCAACCAAAATATCCGCAGGATTGAAAATTATAAACACGGTTTATTAGAAGGTGATTTTGTGGAATATCTGGAAAGCGGTGCTTTAGCTGTAAAAGGAAGTTATCATCAGCATAAAAAAGAAGGTAGGTGGGAGTATTACCAACTAGCTACAACCGTTGCCTTTTTGTTCTCTGAAGATGAAAGCCGGTTCGTCTTAAATCGTAAAAAGAAAACAAAAGCGGCAACCACAACTCCTTTACTAGTGGGGCATTTTAAAAATGGGCTAAAAGAGGGCGCTTGGGAATATAAATACGCACAAGGCAAGCCCCTACAAACCGAAACCTGGAAGAATGGCCAACTTATAAAAGTTAGTGCTCAGTTACTTCCTAATGGAAAAAAATGCAAAAGCGGAAAAATTGAAAATGGGAATGGCCGCCGTACTTTTTATGATGCCAACGGGAAAAAATATTTAGAGGGCTTCTATCAAAAAGGTATTCCCTCGGGTATTTGGAAGTATTACGACCGCAAAGAAAATTTAATGCGGCAGGTAGTAATGTAAAAAAAATCGAGGGTATCCATGATAACTGACTGCATATCTGCCGATCACTAAATAGCTAACTTCATGCTCGTTTAGTAATTCTATAAACTCTTTGAAATCCTTGTCGAGTTCCATGGATGCCTCTTGTTTGCAGAGTAAATGAGGGTAATATTGAAATCATTGCTTTCCTCTTCAATAAAGCCGTCCATAAATTTTGATTTAACAAATAAAAGACCCTCCCGATTTCAGAATCTTTAAACCGTTGTTACGCTCAGTGGTTACATATTCGTAACTTCGCACTTTATTTCAATTTTCATCTGATTGCATATACTAATGAAGCAAATTAAATCAGCACTTATTTCCGTATTTTATAAAGATGGACTAGAACCTATCGCTAAAAACCTACACGAAAATGGGGTAACCATTTATTCTACCGGAGGAACGCAAAATTTCATAGAATCTTTAGGTATCCCCGTTGTAATGGTAGAGTCGCTCACCTCTTACCCCTCTATTTTGGGAGGAAGAGTAAAAACACTACACCCTAAAGTTTTTGGTGGAATTCTTTCTCGTAGAGGCTTAACCGAAGACCAGAACCATTTGAAAGAGTATGACATTCCTGAGTTGGATATGGTGGTGGTTGACTTATATCCTTTTGAGGAAACCGTAGCTTCGGGAGCAGGTGAGCAGGATAGTATCGAGAAAATTGATATCGGCGGTATTTCACTCATTAGGGCTGCCGCTAAGAATTTCAAGGACGTTTTTATCGTTTCCTCCAGAAATCAGTATGCTGAAGTAGAGCAGCTTTTGGTAGAAGGAAAGGCGAGCACTTCTTTAGAAACCAGAAAAAAGTTTGCCTCAGAAGCATTTCAAATAAGCTCTCATTACGATACGGCAATCTTCAATTATTTTAATAGTTCACTGCCCGAAGAAGCGCAAACTTTGGCTTTTAAAGAAAGTATTACCGAAACCCAGGTACTTCGTTATGGAGAAAACCCACACCAAAAAGGCGTTTTCTTTGGCAATCTCGATAGCCTGTTCGATAAATTGGCGGGGAAAGAGCTTTCTTATAATAATTTAATTGATGTAGATGCTGCCGTGGCGCTTATAGACGAGTTCCCGGCCTCTGAAGGTGCTGCATTTGCCATTTTAAAACATAATAATGCTTGTGGAATGGCGGTAGCTACCGATGTAAAAACTGCTTACCAAAATGCACTAAAAGCAGACCCTGTTTCTGCATTTGGTGGTGTGCTAGTTTGCAACCAAACTATCGGTTTAGCGGCTGCCGAAGAAATAAATAGCTTGTTTTTTGAAGTTTTGATTGCTCCTGCATTTAATGGCGATGCGTTGGAATTATTAAAAGCTAAGAAAAAACGTATTCTTTTAGTAAAAAAAGCAATGGCAATGCCTCAGTTCCTTTACAGGACTTTGCTAAATGGAGTAATTGGGCAACAGAAAGATAGCAAAACAGAAACTATTGAAGACCTAACTACGGTTACTAAGCGCCAACCTTCCGAAGAAGAAATTCGCTCGTTGTTATTTGCTAACAAATTGGTAAAACATACAAAATCGAACACCATTGTGTTGGCAAAAGACGGACAGCTCTTCGCAAGTGGAACGGGGCAAACTTCGCGGGTAGATGCGCTTCGCCAAGCGATTCATAAAGCGAAGAACTTTGGCTTCGATTTAAACGAAGCGGTAATGGCATCGGATGCATTTTTTCCATTCCCCGATTGTGTAGAAATTGCTTTTGAGGAAGGGATTAAAACAGTGATTCAGCCAGGAGGCTCTATCCGAGATCAAGAGTCTATTGACTTCTGCGATGCGAATGGCGTTGCAATGGTAACTACGGGTATTCGCCACTTTAGGCATTAATCAATACTATTCTGATGGTTTTAAAAAAGGCATTGAATTTAAATTCAATGCCTTTTTTGTATAGATTAATTGATAGCAAAACACACTAACTGGAATTTTAAAAGAAGGTATTTAAGTAAGCATCCATAAAAGAACCGTCATTCCGTTGCAGTGAGGATATGTGCGAAAGGGCTGACCGAGCTGCCGGCGCAGACGGAATCTACTAATTAACAGATTCCAAATAATTTACTCCTGCTGTCGCAAATTTTTGGAATGACGAA
>CAZFQW010000153.1:0-7679 GCA_964521225.1 uncultured Roseobacteraceae bacterium | reverse complement strand
GGTATTTTGGCAGCCGTGAAGGTCGGTAATGGTGAGCGTTGCGTTGTATTTGCCCGGTTGGCCATAGCTTTTCCTAGGGTTTTGTTGGTTGGATGACGTGCCGTCGCCAAAATCCCATCGCCACTCAATAGCATCTTGTGATTGGTCGGTAAACTGAATGCTGTTCGGAACACAAAAAGGACTTTCGTTATTTACTGTGAACTTTGCCTGTGGGTCGGTAATAATGTATTTCTGTGTGAAAGATTTATCAGGGCAGCCCGTTGTAAAGTTTTTTGTGGTTAAAGTAATTTCGTAAGTACCTCTTTCGGCGAAGGTATGAGCAGGGTTAAAGTCGTTCGATTGCGTTCCGTCGCCAAAATCCCATCTGCTTTCTTCTGCCCCAACAGAAATGTTTCCGAAGCGGAGGGTAAAAGGATTTTCACAATCTTTCAGAATTTCAAATTGAGGGTCGGAGGGAAGTACCGTGATAAACTTTGAAACTACCCTGGGGCAACCCTCGTTGCGAGCATAAAAATCGACTCGAATATTCCCCGTTTTCCCAAAGCGGTGCACAATGCTTTGTTCTCTTGGGGTGTTTCCGTCTTGTAAATCCCATATAAAATTAGTGGCGTCGCCCGAAGCGGTTCCTATCAGTTCCACTTCTTCGCCCACACAAACTACCGATTTTGAAAAGGTGAAATCGGCAAATTGGGGAGGGTTGGTAACTACCACGGTGTCGGTTATTGTTGAGGTGCAGCCCCATGCGTTGGTGGCAGTGAGGGTAACCGGGTAAATGCCCACTTCTTGGAAAGTATAGGCAGGGTTTTGTCGGTCTGAGGTGTTCCCATCGCCAAAATCCCATCGCCAGCTCACAAGATTAGGCACCGAAAAAGTGCTATCGCTAAATTGCACACGAAAGGGGGCGCAGCCTTTGGGATTTTCCCCTCCAAACTGATTTACATTAATGCCGATACCTGCTGCAATGGCAGGGGAAATCTCTACTTCTTTGGTTCTCGTAACGGAGCACCCCAAGGCATTGGCAGCGGTTAAAGAAACGGCATATTTCCCCGGTTTTTCGTACACATGCACAGGGTTGGCTAGGGTTGAGGCGGTGCTGTCGCCAAAATCCCACCGAAAACTAGCTGCGTTGAGCGATTGGTTAACAAAGGGAGTTCCAACGCACAAACCTTCTCCCATGGCAAAATTAGCGGTGGGCGTGGGGAGCACATTTACGGTTTTTGTGAGGGAATCTGCACAGTTTCTACCAAAGAAGAGTTTTAAGGTAACTTGGTAACTCCCTGCTTCATTGTATTGATGAAAAGGTTGAGGAAGAAAGGAAGAAGTGCCATCGCCAAAATTCCATTCTTGGGCAATGGAAGAAGAAGAAGATGTGTTTTCGAATTGCACTCTTTGCCCTTCGCAAGCTTGCGAGGCAGTTTTAAAGTTTACGCCTGCCGAACCGCTGATGCGTATATAATCTTCTCTGACCAATGCGTTGGTGCATTCGTCGGCATTAATGGTGAGTTTCACCGAGTAGATTCCGTCTTTGGTGTAAGCATGTACAGGATTAATTGCTGTGGAGGTGGTTCCATCGCCAAAATCCCAAAGTAATTTGGCAGGCGCTGAACTTGTGGTAGTCGATTGGTTTTGAAAACGCACCACTGCGGGGGCATTGCACACAAATTGCTGGTCGGCAGAAAAGTTGACGATGCTTCCTTCTGCCCTTATAAAATCGCTTTTAAAGGTGATATTTTGGCAGCCTCTTGTATCGGTAGTAATGAGTGTTACGGGGTAAATTCCGGGCTGTGTATAGGTGTGTTCAGGGTTTTTCTCTTCGCTAATTTGCCCATCGCCAAAATCCCATTGCCAGCTTACAATGTCGTCGTTGTTGGCACCAACCACTGTCAAATCTGTAAATTTTGTATTGAAAGGCACACAAGCTTCTACTACATCGGCAGCAAAGTTCGACGTAGGATTTCCGAAAACCGTAATGAAAGCAGTTTTAATTTCTGTGTCGGTATCGTTTCCCTTTTTAATTGTTAACTTAATCTTGTACCTGCCCGGCGTATTATAAACGGCGGAGGGGTTTCTTAAAATAGAGGTATTTTCGTTGCCCAAGTTCCATTCCCATGCATCGGGTTCTCCCGTAGAAAGGTCTTGAAAATTAACGACTAAAGGGCTACAACCCTCAACAACATCGGCAGAAAAACGAGCATCCAGTTGCCCCAAAGCGGGGAGGCTAATAATGGTAAGTGCGAGGTATTTTAACACCGAAAGCAATCGGCGACAAAATTTATACATAGAATTTTATTGCTATTCTTTTTAGGCTTATATTCAAATGACAAGTAGCATTTAAGCGCATATCTATTAGTACAACGGTTCGTACGAAATATTCTTCTTAAAATGAACTCGAATGCAAAAATACTTGAAAATAAATCAGGCAACCAAACTAGTGAAAAATCAACTTTAAACTACTAATGGAATCTGTGGAAAAAGACCTTAGAACTGTTAAAAACCTTTTATCTTTTTTAGTGGGAGTATTAATTATCTACTTTATTTCCGTATTGTCTTCTATGCTGATACCACTCGCTTTAGCCCTTTTTACGGCGATATTGCTTCAGCCCATTATGGCATGGTTCGAGAAAAAACAATGGCCATTAGGGATTAGTCTTACTGCAATTACATTGAGTAGTCTATCGGCTTTGGGTTTATTTGGGATGATTGTTTACGGCACTTACCGAGAACTTTTGAACGAAAAAGAAAAACTACTTGCAGAAATTAGCCAAAGACTAGAAGGGATTTTGGCATGGGTGAACCAACTAAGCGGGCTCGAACTCAATGCAAAAGAAGCAGTTACAATGATGTCAGATATGATATCGTTAGATTGGATTCTTCAGTCTTCGGGGACTTTTGCCGGAACTTTTGCCGGGTTATTAGGCGATTTTTCAAGCCTGGTTTTTATGGCTACCCTCTACTTTATAGGTTTTATAGGCGGCATTTTAAAGTACGAGCAATACCTGCGTTATTTAGATCCCGCAAAAGGAAAAGGAGACAAGCTAGTGCAGGGGTTTGAACAGGTAAAGAACTCGATAGTAACCTACATGAAAATCAAGTTTTTAGTAAGTCTAATGACGGGAACTACCTACATGCTTATCTGTTTAGCTTTTGGTTTAGACTTCGCCATTTTTTGGGGTTTCTTGGCATTTGTGCTCAATTTTATCCCTACGGTAGGATCTATTATTGCTACAGTTCCCCCCTTGCTTTTAGGAATGATTGCGCTAGACTCAGCAGGGGCATTGTTTCTTTTAGTGATTTTATTAATGGTAGCGCAAGTGTTTTTTGGCAATGTGGTAGAACCCCGGTTAACCGGAGCGAGCCTATCATTAAATACTATCACCGTAATTTTCGGTTTAGTATTTTGGGGCTACTTATGGGGAATTACAGGGATGATTCTTTCCGTTCCTCTTTTAGTGCTTATTAAGGTGGTGATGACACAATTTCCGGAGGCTTCTATTTTTGTGAGGTTGATGGGGAGCAAACCATCATAATAACTCCACTACTGTTAGGATAAATCACTATTTTGAATTAGCTTATTAAGTGAAATAGGAAATGTAAAATCTCGTTATCTACTTCGCCACTTCACATAAAAGAAACATCAAAACACTATTTATACATTTATACTATGCCAGATAGAATTGCCCGACTCGAGCAGTCAGCCCCAGAACTTGTAGAAACTGCCGAGGTAGCCCGCAACACCCTTAGCAACGTTGGGCTAGAAAACCACCAAGCCCAAGTAGCACTATGTATTGATATCTCCGGCACAATGCACTCTCTTTTTGCAAGTGGAAGAATACAAGCTTTCGCCGAAAAGATATTGGTGATGGGCAATTATTTCGACCAAGATGCAGCGATTGATATTTTCCTTTTTGGCGATGAAGCCTACTACGCCGGTGAAATGAACGTCAATAATTTTAAAGGCTTTTTGCAAGAAGCTTGGCGCAAGTACATTACCGTTTATGGCACCTATTATGGCAAGGCAATGAAAAAAATACGGCAGTTTTATATGCCTAATAATAAGGGAGAAAAAGTGGAATCGGTGGGGGAGGCAGCAGAGGGTTCTATTTATGTAATGTTTATTACCGATGGCTTCACTGCCGACGAACAAGAAACCGTAGAACAGATGGTATGGTCTTCTTACGAACCTATTTTTTGGCAGTTCATGGCAATTGGCAAATCGAAAGATGATTTTGGTGGAGGCTTTTGGGATTGGGTAAACAAATCTTTTGCCCAAGATTTCAGCTTCCTCAAAAAACTCGATGATTTACAAAACCGACTCATCGACAATGCTAACTTCTTTAATGTACAAAAAGAATTGCTTATCGAAGATGCCGACCTCTACCAAAAAATGATGGTAGAGTACCCTCTCTGGCTAAAAGAAGCAAAGGCAAAGGGGATTTTAAAATAAGTAATTTAGTTGGTTTGAAAACTTTCCACCGTTTCATTAGAAAATATCTAGCCTTAAGTAAAGGTTGCTGTTCAATTTGACCTGCAACCTTTTTTTATAGCATCTCATTAACGCCAAAATTGCCTTGCGAATATTACATTTGTTAATAGCAAAATCAAACATTTTTATACAAAAACCTACAACAATATGCTAAAGCACTGTCATTTTTCGAGGTTAGCTTATCTCTGCCTTGCTGTCTTATTCCTTATCCCCTTTTCTTCTGAAGCACAGAGGAAGAAAAAGGGGAAAGCAGCGACTGATGTTTCTCAGGCAGCATCTTTTACTCCCGCTGTACAGCGGATGCGAGGATATGCGAATAGAAAACAAATGCTAGAAAATTCTTTAGTAAAAAATATTGAATTTAGAGAGGCAGGCCCCACCGTAATGAGTGGGCGTGTGGTTGACTTAGAGGTAAACCCCAACGACCCTACCATTTTTTATGCCGCTTTCGCTTCTGGCGGGCTTTGGAAAACAGAAAGCAACGGCACCGAATTTACTCCACTATTTCAGAACGAAGCCGTGATGACTATTGGTGATATTGCCGTTGACTGGAAAAGCGAAACAATCTGGTTAGGCACTGGCGAAAATAACTCAAGCCGTTCGTCTTATTCGGGAACGGGCATCTACAAAAGTACCGATGGCGGCAAAACTTGGGAGCACTTAGGGCTTGAAGAAACGCATCATATCGGTAGAATCGTCCTTCATCCGACCGACCCCAATACGGCTTGGGTAGCTGCCCTAGGGCATTTATATTCTAAAAACGAAGACCGAGGTGTTTATAAAACTACCGATGGTGGCAAAACATGGAATAAAACCCTTTATGTAAACGAACTCACCGGAGTGGTCGATTTGGAAATCGACCCTTCTAACCCCAGCATCTTATACGCTGCTGCTTGGGAACGCATTCGCTATGCCTGGACATTCGTGGGAAATGGAAAAGGTTCGGGAATTTATAAAAGTACCGATGGAGGCAATACTTGGGAGTTAATTACCAAAGAAGGCGCGGGCTTTCCTACTACGGAAGGAGTAGGCAGAATTGGCATTGCCGTAGCACCTTCAAACCCACAGAGAATCTATGCTTTTTTGGACAATCAGGATAGAAGAGAGAAAAAAGAGGAGGAAAACGAAGCGGTAGTTACTAAAGAAAAACTCTCGCAAATGACCAAAGAGCAATTTCTGGCACTTTCAGAAGACGATATCAATAGCTATTTAGACAGCCGAGGTTTCCCACAGCAATACAATGCCACCGATATTAAAGCAGAAGTACAAGCAGGAACATTAGACTTCATGTCGCTAGTTTATTATGTAGAAGATGCCAATAGCCAATTGTTCGATACTCCGGTAAAGGGAGCAGAGCTTTACCGCTCAGAAGACGGCGGAAAATCGTGGAAAAAAATGCACGACAACTACGTAGAAAATCTGGTTTATTCTTATGGCTATTATTTTGGGAATGTTAGAGTAGATGCCAACAACCCCAATCATATTTATGCAATGGGTGTTCCGGCGATAAAATCGAAAGATGGCGGTAAAACTTGGGCGAAAATGAACGGTACTAACGCACACTCCGACCACCACGCCATGTGGATAAACCCCAAAAGAAGCGGGCATATTGTTTTAGGAAATGATGGAGGCCTTAACATCTCTTACGACGACGGCGAAACTTGGATAAAACCTAACAGCCTTCCTGTAGGGCAGTTCTACTCTGTTAATGTCGATATGGAAAAACCCTATAATATTTATGGAGGTTTACAAGACAACGGCGTTTGGTTCGGCCCTAATACTTACCAACAAAGCAACCGTTGGCACGCAAGCGGCGACTACCCTTACAAAAGCATAATGGGTGGCGACGGTATGCAAGTTGAAATTGATACGAGAGACAATGCCACGGTATATACTGGGTTTCAGTTTGGTAATTATTATCGCATTAATACAAAAACAGAAGAGCGCAAATATATTACGCCCAAGCATAACTTAGGCGAGCGCCCACTGAGATTTAACTGGCAAACACCCATCCATCTTTCTCGGCACAACCAAGACGTACTCTACATGGGTTCCAATAAATTCCACCGTTCTTTAAACCAAGGCGACGATTTTGAAACCCTTTCGGGGGATTTAACCCGTGGAGGTAAAAAAGGTAATGTGCCGTATGGAACACTAACAACTATTTCGGAATCGCCTTTAAAATTCGGTTTGATTTACGTTGGTTCCGACGACGGACTAATCCACCTTTCTAAAGATGCAGGCTACACTTGGGAAAAAGTGTACGACAGCCCGGAACAACATTGGGTGAGTAGGGTAGCTGCCTCCAATTTTAAAGAAGGGCGAGTTTATATGTCGTTGAACGGATACCGTTGGGATAATTTTGAAGCTTTGATTTATGTTTCGGAAGATGATGGGAAAAGCTGGTCGAAAATAGGAACTGACCTGCCACACGAGCCAGTAAACGTAATTAAAGAAGACCCCGAAAATGAAAACATTCTTTATGTGGGAACCGACCACGGGGCGTATGTTTCCTTAGACAGAGGTAAAACGTTTATTGCTTTTGAAGGAGGACTTCCTGCCGTACCCGTACACGATTTGGTGGTTCACCCCCGCGATAAAGATTTGATATTAGGAACACACGGAAGGTCTTTCTATGTGGCAAATATTGAGCATTTACAACAAATAGATACTGAAATACTAGCAAAAAACAGTTATTTGTTCGATGTAAAACCTGTAAATTATAATGCAAGGTGGGGGACTTCTTTTAGCCAATGGGCTGAGCCTTACGAGCCAACAGTTTCAATTCCCGTGTTGGTGAATAAAGCGGGTAAACTTACTGTTGAAATCAATTCACAAAAGGGATTGAAGTTGAAGTCGATGGAGGTAGATGCCCCCCAAGGAATGCACTATTTGGAGTACGATTTAACGTTTGATGAAAGTAGTCTCAAGGCATTTAATGAAGAACTAGCTGCCGGCAAGAAACCAACCGAAGCCGTAGTGAAAGCCGAAAATGGCAAGTACTATTTAGCTCCCGGCAATTATACTGTTTATGTTTCATTAAATGGGGAAAAGTTAGAAACAACCTTGAGCATAAAACCCCCACAAGCGCGCCCCGCTCGAAAGCCAATGAAGAAAACCCCATAGGTTTAAAAGTGGTTGTTTTAGTAGCAAAAAAGAGGCTTCCTAATTACCTAATTAGGAAGCCTCTTTTTTT
>CAZFQW010000152.1:0-7695 GCA_964521225.1 uncultured Roseobacteraceae bacterium | reverse complement strand
CATCTCCTTAAAAAAGCTTACTTCGCTGCATCGTATTATTTTAGAAAGCGACTGAAAGGTATCTGCTACTTCTCCTGCTTGCTGAATGTGCCAATGTGCTTGTGGCTTATTGTTCCTTAAATAGAGTTTAAGGTTTTTAGAAATAACCGACTTTCCGAAGGTAATCAAGATTTCGGGTTTCAAATCGTTAGCGAAGTCACTATTTAATTGCTGTAAAAATAAATCTTGATGCGAAATAGATTCATTAACAGTATGAAGGTTTGAAATAATATCATTGATAATTGGAAAAGGAAGTTTATTGAATGCCTCGTTCAAAATAGAATTACTTTTTGCTTGCCCTGCTACAATTAATATTTTCTTTTTCTGAGATATTAGTGTTTCCAATTGTTGCTTCACTGAATTTGAAATTTCGGCATCGTTTGTTTCTTCTTCTATAACCTTTATGTTTTTATCGTACCTTAAAAAGGTGTTTTCAGCCGGATAAAAAGGTTCTCTAATAGGAATATTTAAGTGCACAGGACCTTTAGGGTAACGCTCGCTCAAATTGAACGATTCTGAAGCCGCTCTATGAATATACCAAACAGCATCGGGGTGCTGATAGTCGGCAGGTAGTTGGTAACTCTTTTTTGTATGTAGCTGATGTAAATTATTCTGATAAATCGTTTGCCCTTCTTGCTGCCCTACCCACTCGGTAGGTCTGTCGGCAGTTAAAACCAATAAAGGAATATTTTGCAGATACGCTTCGGCGATAGCAGGGCCATAGTTCATGGCGGCGGTGCCCGAAGTACAAACTAACACCACAGGCTTGTTTTCTTGCTGCGCCATCCCCAAGGCAATAAAGGCAGCACTTCTCTCGTCGCTTACGGTAAACGTTTCAATTTGTGGGTTTCTTACAAAAGAAATAATGAGAGGGGCACAGCGTGAACCTGGCGATAAAATTGCCTTTTTTACTCCTAATAAGCCATAAATTTGAGAAATATCGGTTAGAGGTTGGTGTGTGTATGAATTATCGAGCATGCTTAAGCTTATTTAGACTTTGTTTAAACACAAATTAAAAATTAAAGGAACAGTTCCTTTAGAAAAGGTGTAATTCAGAAACAAAGACAAAATAAGTTTTACAGAAAAGTAAATTTATTTTTTCTTTGTTTTTAATCGAAATTACCTAAAATTATCACAACTGAAAAAAACATAATCATAATATGGAAGCTGTCATAAAATTAAAAACATCCTTAACTAGCGATGTCGAAAAAAGATTAAACGCGCAAGTAAGAATGGAAGCAATGTCTTCTCAATTCTATTTATCTTGTGCTTCTGGGTGCGAAAAAGAAGGTTACGAAAATGCGGCAAATTTTCTGTATACTCACTCAGAAGAAGAAAGAATGCATCAATTAAAAATATTTAGATATATCAATGAGGCGGGCGGGCATGCAATTGTTCCTCCTTTAAGCGAAGTACCCTCGGATTTTGAGTCGTTCAGAGCTATTTTTGAAGATGTACTAGGGCACGAGGTAAAAGTTTCTCGCTCAATCAATAATTTAGCTGATTTCTGCTTTGGGCAAAAAGATTTTGGGACGTTCCAGTTCTTACAGTGGTTTATCGAGGAGCAAAGAGAAGAAGAGGTATTAGCCAGAAGAATTTTAGATCTGTTCGATTTAATTGGCGAGCAAGGTCAAGGTCGCTGGATGATAGAACAAGAAATTGGGAAAGTTTCAGCAGCTATTGCTGCCGCCGGAGCAGATGCAGGTGCTTAAGATGAAGAAACTTCTTTTTCGTGAAAGTCTTTACCTATTATTTATGGTGAAGGCTTTTTTTATTGAATACTTTTTAGAACTTCCCACGATTGAAGCTCACCAAAATTATCGAAGTGGTACTGGTAAAATCGAATGATTAATTGTAATATTTCTCGCCTATGAGAATTTGTGAGTTTTATAGCATTTTGAAAGGGGGAATTAACAAGCTGATTAATAAATAAGTCGATTTGAGTATCTGAAAATTTTAAGTTATTCTGATTTTCTAGTAACTGACCTGCGTTATTCAATCCAAAACCAAAAAAATTGGGTAACTTTAATAAGAACTGTAGATGGAAATTTTCGTAACTCGAAAGAAGTTGGTCGAAAGACTGTAAAGCAGAGGAAATAAAATTAAATAAGGCTACCTCTTCTTCCTGTGCTTTTAAAATCTTAGCAAGTATTTCCGTAATGAATATAGCAACAATCGTTTTTCTAGGATTTATCGGGAGATTTTGATAGTTATACAAAAGTTTCGCTTCTGTAACTCGCTGAATATCTCTGTTCTCTTTGTGCCAAACCACTAAATCGAGTTGGGTTAATGGCTGATAAAGTGCTATTTTATTGGTTTTGAAATTTTTACTCCTTACCCCATTTACGATGTACGATTGCCTTCCAAATTGTTCGGTAAATATCTGTACAATAACAGACGACTCTTTAAATCGTACAAAATTTAAACATATTCCTTTGGTTTTTTGCACAGTATAATAATTATCTAAATTAATTTTGACTATTTAACGACAAAAAATGCCATTAGTTAGTGTTTAGTTTTGAGTATTTATTACTTTCTTAAAATATTGATTATCAATATTTTGTATTGCCTTTTTTATATTACCCCGCTTATATAGAACTTTTTATTTCATTATCCTTACATAACTTTGTGTGTGTAAATTACGCATATCATTCAGCCATATAACAAGTTATTTATCATTCAGACTATGAAACTTTTTACACGAATAATTATTTCCCTTTTTTTTCTTCTTTCAACACCGCAACTCTCTTTCTCGCAAGGGTGTAGCGATGCCGGCTTTTGTACTATGGGGGCGATGAAACCCGACCAACATTATGCTAAAAAGTTCAATATCTTACTTAAATCGATTGAAGTGGGGCAATATGTGGGCTTAACTCGGTTTGATGACACAATCCTTGCCTATACGGTAGATGCAAATATAGGTATCGGAAATCGGGTTATTTTCCAGTTTAAGTTGCCCTATCAAATAACGCGTGGTACTATGGCAAATACGGGAGGAATTAGCGATGTTTCTTTATCGCTTACTTACGGAATTATCCAAAAAGAAAATTTAAAACTCAATTTAACGGTAGGGGCTAAGCTTCCGACCGGAAATTCTGAACTGACTACAGACGGTAGGCCTTTGCCCATGTACTATCAGCCGGGTTTAGGAACTTACGACATAGTGGTAGGTACTTCCATTGTTTCCAAAAAATGGCTTTTAGCCTTCGGATATCAAAAAGCATTAAATTCTATTGATAATAAATTTATTTGGGGCGATTGGCAAGATCACCCTTTAGAAAAAACCGCCTTGACTTACCCCATTGCCCAAGACCTACAAAGAGGGACCGACGTGATGCTAAGGTTAGAGCGCAATTTTCGGTTTACAAACTTTAATTTTAACCTCGGACTCCTACCTATCTACAGATTAAACGAAGATGTAGTTAAAAGTCCACAAACAGGAGAAAGGGTACAAGTATCAGGTTCCGATGGCTTGGCATTGAGCTTTTTATACGGTTTTGGCTACAGACTTTCTGTAAAATCGGGAATTAAAGTAATGTTTGGGTCAAGGGTTATAAAAAGGAAAAAAAATCCCGATGGGCTATCAAGAGAGTTTGTAAATACAATTGGTTACGAATACCGTTTTTAAAATATTTGGCAGTACTAAGTTATTGATAAACAGAATTTTAAAATAAAATCATTAAGCAATATTTTACGCTATTAAATATTTCGATTATTTTTTTGAGAATTATTTTAAGATATAAATACTCATAAGTATGTATAAAAATATCTACTACTTTATTCTTTTTGTTTTATTCTTGAGTTCTCAGCAAGGATACTCACAAAATAATACGCTTGAAAAAGCGAAAGAATATTTTGAATTTGCTAAATACGATAAAGCGCTTTCAACTTATAACGATTTAATGATTGAAGCAGAGAAAAATGGCAATAAAAAATTACAACTTAAGGGTGAATTAGGAACTATTGAAACCCTAATTAAAATTGGTAAAATTCTCCGTGCAGAGCAAAAAATAAATATTTTAAAAGAAAGAAAAGAGGTTAGGGATATGCCCGAGTTCTTAAATATATATAGTTTATTTCTTTTACAAAAAGGCGAAGGCGAAAAGGCAATTCACGCGCTAGAAAATGCCATTGATAATTTAGGGAATACCACTCAAGACTCTCTTAAAGCTAAATTATACAACAATTTAGGGATTGCTTTTTGGAACACCGGCAGAGACCAACAAGCACTCGATTATTTAGCGCAGTCACTTTCAATTAATACTACCATTTTTGAGGGGAATCACCCCGAAATTGCCGCTAATTATAATAATATGGGGTTGGTTTATGTGAATATCGATGTAGATAAAGCCTTAGAATATTACGAACTAGCCTTAGCGATTTATGAAAAAATTTACCCGAAAAACCACCCTTCGGTAGCAAATACTTACGTCAATTTGGGTTCTACTTATAATGCTAAAGGGGCGTATTTATCAGCAGATTATAACTTAAAACAAGCCTTAGATATTTTTAAAAGTGTATATAATGAAGAGCACCCTACTGTTGCCTTTGCCTACAATAATTTAGGGGTTACTTCCTCAGGAGATGAATTATATGAAGAGGCGAAAGAATACCACAGAAAAGCACTATTTATTTATAAAAAAACGTATAGCGAAAGGCATCAAGAAATTGCCAATACCTATAATTTGTTAGGAACTGTTTTTTCAAGGGAAAAAGAATATAAACTCGCAATTGAAACCTACCAAAAAGCATTAATTGCCAATACTTTAGAATTTAATAATACCGATATATTTAGTAACCCACCAATTAATGATTTTATTAATGTTTTAACCATTTTAAATACCATTGTTTTAAAGGCAAAAGCTTTTGAAGCACTGCACTACAACAAAACATTAAAATTTAAGTATTTAGAAGCCGCTTTAAATACCTATTCTGTGGGCGATCAGCTAATAGATGCCGTAAGAGCCGTAAGAGATAGCGAAGCCGATAAATTGGCTTTAGGAGCTACTGCTGCAAAAATATACCAACGTGCTATTGAATTATGTGTTAATCTTTCGGAGGTTTCTTTGCGTCCTAATTATTTTAAAGCAAAAGCTTTTTATTTTTCCGAAAAAAATAAATCTGCTATTTTATTAAGTGCTATTTCCGATACAAAAGCGAAGGAATTTGCAAATATTCCCCCTAGTTTATTAGAAAAAGAATTACATATTAAAAATGATATTGCTTTTTTTCAGCAGCAATTGGCAAAAGCAGAAGATAATTCAGAAAAGGAAAGCTTTAGAAAATCTCTTTTTGAAAAAAATAAAGAATACCAAGACTTTATAGCACTTCTTGGGAAAAACTATCCCCAATATTTTGACCTAAAATACGCTGTAAAGGTTGCCAATGTCGAAGAAATACAATCGCAGTTATTACCCAATACAGCGGTATTAAGTTACACACATGCAAAGGAAACGAACAGAATGTTTGTGTTCGTAATTACCTCGAAAAAATTCAATGTATTCAATTTGCCTATTGAAGCGGATATAGAAACACAAATTACGCTACTCAGAAATGCTATTTTATGGCAAATAGATGATGTATTTGTAGATGTTGCCCATAATTTGCAAAAGCAACTTATCCCTAAAATCCCCAATGCAATTAAAAACATAGTAATTATTCCCGATGGTATTTTAGGAACTACTCCGTTTGAGTCTTTTGTAAGTTCTAAAATTATATTAGGCGATAATACTAATTGGTCTGATGTCGATTTCATGGCAAAAAAATACAGGATAAGTTACGCTTATTCCACCACTTTATTTTTACAACAGCAGTCTAGTGAAAGTAAAAATATAGCACAATCGATATTTCTTTGTGCGCCAGTTAATTTCGATGAAAATGCAATTAATGACAGAAGAAAAGGGCTAAAAAGTTTACCCGCCACACTCTCTGAAGTAGAAAATATTAAAAATATATTTACAAGTCGGGGTTTATCTGCCGATATGTTTTTGCAAGACAATGCCCATGAAGAAGTTGTGAAATCAATAGAATTACAGCAATACAAATACTTACATTTTGCCACACACGGAATGGTTGACGAAAATCAGCCAGAATTATCGCAGGTTTTTTTAGCACCGCAACAAAACGAAGAGCACGATGGCGATTTATACAGTGGCGAAATTTATAACTTAAAGATCAATGCCGACTTGGTAACGCTTTCTGCTTGCCAAACAGGTTTAGGAAAAATCACGAAAGGCGAGGGGATTATTGGTTTATCGAGGGCTCTTTTATTTGCTGGTGCTAACAATTTAGTAGTATCGCTATGGTCTGTTTCCGATGCTTCTACCTCTGAATTAATGGTCGATTTTTATGAAGAATTGGCAAGAAACGCAAATACTTCTTTTACAGAAGCACTCCAAACCGCCAAACAAAAAATGATTCGCAGCGGTAAATATGGTGCTCCTTACCATTGGGCACCATTTATTTTAATAGGACAATAATAACTTGGAGAGTATTTAATTAAGGTGCTGATTAATAAGATTTTAAAAGAGAACTATCAACCAGTATTTTATAATACCAAAAAAACAGCATTCCAGCTACCCGTTAAATAAAACAAATGAAATATCAATCAATAAAAAAACAACTTTTTATTAAATGTGAAGCATATATTCAGGAAAGAATTAGTAGCATTCAAGACACACTATCGGCATTAAGTGAGTCGAAAAACTCCGAGACAAAAAGCAGCGCAGGCGATAAGTACGAAACAGGTAGAGCGATGATTCAGCTTGAGGAAAATAAAAATAGAACCCAACTCGGACAAGCATTGGCATTAAAACATGCCCTTGCCAGTATTTCCATTGAAAAAGTGAATACCAAAGGAGAATTAGGCAGCCTTATTATTACGAATCAATTTAACTATTTTTTATCTGTTGGGGTAGGAAAGATAACGCTAGAAAATGCTACTTATTTTTGTGTTTCCCCCGGCTCGCCCATTGGCTTAAAACTCCTTGGCAAAAAAAAAGGAGGGGAAATAGAAATTAATAAAAATAAAATAATTATTGAAGGGATTTATTAAATCTATTTATCAGTCCAGATATTTGAAGATTAATAATTGAGGTATCTGAATGTTGTTGGTATTTTAGATTTATGGCGCGAGTTTTTTTAAAATTACATTTACTTATAATAATGTAAAATATTACTTGGTAAGCTCCATTTAAAACTAATATAATTAGCCTATAATTAGGCACTTAACTAAAAACTGCCTTACTTATTATCACCCACTCTCTCCTCTTTTTCTGCTAGGGAAATTCCGAGTTGTTCAATTAAATGATTCGAGATTTCTTTGTCAACTGTGTTAGATTCAAAAAATGATTGTGTGCTATTTACGTATTCAATAAATTCTTCTTCTTTTTTGTCTGCAATTATTTGGTAAAGTGTATCTACTTCTTCTTTAAATATTTTTAGTGTATCAAGTACATATTCGTTAAAAAGCTGTATTTCAGCATATAGCCTAGGGTTTTGTAGCACATAGCGGGTAAAGAAGACAATAAATATGCGGTAAGTAGGTGAGGCAAATGCTTTGATTCCATCTAATTCAAACCCTGCCCTTTGTAGCGTCTTCGAGCTAACAAAAACATTGAAGTGATTCAGCCCTTGTACCACTCCCATCATTCTATC
>CAZFQW010000151.1:0-7697 GCA_964521225.1 uncultured Roseobacteraceae bacterium | reverse complement strand
TCTAAAAATAAACCCAGTAAACATGATAGCTTTCTCCCTACGGTAGAGATTACAAAAAAACATGTTTTTGCTCAGTTTTTTTGATTGCAATAGCCTTTTTAATCCCTTATTCGCATTAAATGTTTAATTTAAATTACGAACTACTTAGCTCTGTAAATTACTTATAAAAAAGCTGCCCTTGTGGGTTTTGGGTTCTCCATTACTAAAATTTAACCCCAAATACCTAATAATGACAGCCCGCGTAGTTTTTCAGCGCAAAACTATTAAATATCCTTTGATAGAAGGCAATCCGTTTTCAAACTCAATTGTATAGAAATAGGTACCATCGGTTAAACCTTCGCCCAACCAATCGTTTTGGTAATTCTCAACTTCAAATACCTTGTTGCCCCATTGGTTGAAAACAGTTATGCTGTTCCCTCCAATTTTTTCTATGTTTTCAATAATCCATATATCGTTCACCCCATCGCCATTGGGTGAAATACCATTTGGAATATTTAGTGGTGGAATTACTTCTACTTGTAGCGAATCGAAACTAGCACAACCATCTTGGTCGGTTATCCTTAAGGTTACGGTATAAACCCCTTCAGTATCATAGATATTAAAAGGTGTGGCATTAATTGCTTGGTTGTTATCCCCAAAATCCCATAGGTAAGTTGCTGCCGAATCGGTTGCTGTAAAATTTACCGCTAAAGGTGCATAGCCAATTAAAGAACTAGCTTCAATTTTTGCAGTTACTTCGCCTTGCTTTGTATTGATAAACAATGGAACACCCCCACTTTCTATATTGCTAATTGTTTGCGTTACATAAAGTGTATCGGGTGCTTGAGTAGGTGCAAAAGTATTTCCTTCTGCAATTAATTGCGTAGTTGCCGCATTGTTGTACCACTTAATATTGGCTCCTATTGCAATTGCATCGGGGATTGGGTCGCCTTCGCAAACTAATATCGGCGATTTCACACTTGGAGGGGCAATGGTATCAATCGCTGGGATTTCAAACAGAAAAACACGATTACAATTCTTTTTATCTTGAACAATTGCCGTGTAATTCCCTGCGCTTAAGCCACTAAAAGTAGGCTCATTCTGAAATCCTCCATTATTTAAAGAATAAGAGAATGGCGCGTCTCCACCTTCAATGGCATTAATGGTAATGCTTCCGTCAGAAGTTGTACTTAGTGTGGGAACAATGGTGAAATCTGTAATGCTGTAAGGGCCATCGACTTCTGTTTCTGTTCCGTTTTGGCAGTTATCGCAGTAGGTGGGCGCAATGGATTTGGGGGTAATTTTAATGTCAAAAAAGCCACGGGCGGCAACAGTGGGAGAGCTAATTACTAATAAAAAAGTTTCGTTAGGGCATACGGTTTCTATGCTAGAGTCATAGAAATAAGCATTATTTTTATCGATTCCGCATTGATCAGAACTTTGTACAAAAGCACGCGCATTGGCATTGCAGCTTTTATTCGTTACTGTCCATAAATAGACATCAAAAACAGATTCACTTGTTGCATTTACTGTTACGCTCAGATCAAATCCATTGACAGAAGGGCTATCGAGTTGAAAAAGAAAAATGGCGGCGTTTTCTCTCCTATTACCAGCGCAATCGTTAAAACTAGAACTGTTAGTTACTATTGTATTAGATAATAAGTTAGAACCCTTGTACACAACTTCATTCCCTAAACCTATCTTACCCAAATTTTCAAGCCCTGTAATTACATCGGTACAAGTTTGGGCGTTCACTAAATGATTGATCAGCAAGCATAAAAAGAAGAGCAGGATTTCTTTGGTTTTGTATAGAACCGATAGCATATCAGTGTGTTTTGTAAAGTGAAGAGTTCCAAGTTTCCTACAAAAATCAGCAAATTCTAGCCTTTTTAAAATTAAATGTCTTTACCAATAGTAGAACTTTTCATTCCTCGATTCTACATGAGTATGTTTAAATTAGATAGATTTATAAACTGTAAGCATGAATTCTAATAAAATAACTTTGATTGAAAATGAAAAAAACATATCTATTTCACATTACAATTTTTGCCTTTCTGTGGGGCTGTAATTCCACTGCTGAAATGCCAAAATATGAGGGAAAACTCCCCGATGTAAGCTCAATTACCCCACAAAAAGGGAAGTTTATGTGGGAAAATGCCAATATGTATTTTCTGCTGACAGACCGCTTTAATAATGGGAATACAGAAAATGACCTCAATTTGAGTAGAGATAAAGAAACAGGAGAACTCAGAGGATTTATGGGAGGCGATATTAAAGGAATTACCCAAAAAATAGAGGAAGGCTATTTTAATGATTTAGGCATTAATGCCATTTGGTTTACGCCTGTGGTAGAGCAAATTCACGATTCTGTGGATGAAGGCACGGGAAATACCTATGCTTACCATGGCTATTGGGCAAAAGACTGGACTGCACTCGACCCCAACTTTGGCACAAAAGAAGATTTAGCCGAGATGGTTCAAAAAGCCCATAAAAAAGGAATTAGAGTAGTGTTAGATGTTGTTATAAACCACACTGGCCCTGTTACGCCTAAAGACCCTCTTTGGGAAAACTGGGTGAGAACTGCGCCGAAATGTACGTATCAAGGCTACGAAACTACCGTTTCGTGTACCTTGGTAGAAAACCTCCCCGACGTGCTCACCGAAAGCAACGAAGAAGTGAGCATCCCTGAACATTTAAAAAAGAAATGGCAAGAAGAAGGCAGATATGAGCAAGAAATGGCAGCGCTAGATGCCTTTTTTGAAAGAACAGGCTACCCACGTGCTCCTCGATTTTACATTATTAAATGGCTCACCGATTATATTAAAGTGCTAGGGGTAGATGGTTTTAGAGTCGATACCGTAAAGCACACCGAAGAAACCATTTGGGGAGAACTCTGGAAAGAAGCCGTTGCCACTTTTAAAGAATGGAAAACGCAAAACCCAAAGGCAGTAATCGACGACACCGAGTTCTACATGGTAGGCGAAGTCTATGGTTATGGAATTTCAGGTGGTACAAAGTACAACTATGGCGACCAAGAGGTTAACTATTTTGCACAAGGATTTAAGAGCCTAATCAATTTTGAATTTAAGTACGATGCCAGAAATAGTTATGAAGAAATTTTTACAAAATACGATTCTTTGTTAGATGGCAAACTAAAAGGGAAAAGCGTATTGAACTATGTGACTTCTCACGACGACGGCGACCCCTTCGATAAAACCAGGGAAAAGCCTTTTGAAATTGCCAATAAGCTCTTGCTTTCTCCCGGCGCTTCGCAAGTTTATTATGGCGATGAAACCAGCCGCTCATTAATTATTGAAGGTACAGAAGGCGATGCCACTCTGCGCTCTTTTATGAATTGGGAAGAAATTGCATCTGATACTCAGAGGGGAGGGCATAAAATTGCCGAGGTACTCGCTCATTGGCAGAAGCTAGGTCGGTTCAGAAATGCCCACCCTGCCATTGGTGCCGGTAACCACGAGATGATTTCTAATTCCCCCTACGTGTTTAAGCGAATTTACCAAGAAGGAAACTACCTCGACAAAGTAGTTATTGGTTTAGAGTTGCCCAAAGGCAAAAAAAGCATCAGTGTAATTGGCGTATTTGCCGAAGGCTCAGAGGTTACCGATATGTATTCTGGCACTAAAACAACGGTTAGTAACGGGGTAGCTTCAATTAGTTCCGCCTATAATGTGGTTTTACTTGAACAAAGTGCTATGTAAATTTATCAGATACTAGCGGTTTTTACGTCGTCAAACATTACCAATAGTAAAAAAGCATTTTTGTGTTTTTTGCCCAAGAAGGAAAGCAAAGTACAAGAAATCTTTTGATTATTTCCTTTATTTTTTTGGGCATAGAACTGATATCTATTTAAATAGTAAAAAATTAGGGGCGTATGTAGGAGGGTTTACCTCATTTAATTTTGAAATTACACACATTCTGAAAGAAAAAGAACGCCTTGTTTGGGCTGAAAAATTATTGCGATAATAAACCTAAATAAAATTAGATGCTAGCCTTAAACCATTGATAGTGAGGTGTATATCTACCTCATCGAATTGGGTATGTAAATCGGAAAGAACAGCCGAAAGACCTCCTGTAGCAATTACTTTGGCATCTGTACCAATTTCCTTTTTTATTTCGGTAATCAGGTGTTTTACCAAACCAATATAACCCAATAAAACACCTGCTTGCATGGCATGTACGGTGTTTGTGCCCAGTGCCGATTTTGGCACCTCAAGAGGAACTTCAGGGAGTTGTGCAGTATTTCCGGCAAGTGCATAAATGGCTGTTTTTAAACCGGGGGCAATGGCAACGCCTTCTATTTTTCCTTCTTTAGAAACAGAGGTAAAAGTGAGTGCCGTACCGAAATCTACAATAATTACTGCCTGTTGATATTGGTGGTATGCAGCAACGGCATTGGCGACTAAATCGGCACCTATTTCAGCAGTATTGGTGATTTTTACTGGCATGCGCTCAAAAATTGCCGGTCTCATTACCAAAGGTTCTAACTCTAAAGTGTGGCTAATCATCTGCTGAATGGTGGTGGTTAAAGACGGGACGACGCTGCCTATTATCACTGTTTTTATATCGTGAAAACGCAAATCATTTTCTAACAACTGAATTCTGAAAGAACGTGCAAAGTCTGTCATAGGTCTGTTGGGTGAACTTTCTTCACGCCAAAGGGCTGCCCACTCTTTCCCATTCCAAAAACCAAAAACCAGATTTGTATTTCCTATGTCTATGACAAGCATCTTATTTCTTTTATTTGTTGAAAATGTAATTCTTCAAATTTAATTATCCACTTTTCTTGATTCTCCTTTAACCACTTGGCGCATATCTTTTAAAGTAACATAAAGCCCATGAACTATAATAGGGGTTACAACCCATGCGGGAAGGCCACCCGAAGAACGAGCAAAAACCTCATAAGACACCAAAGTTTTACTTTTATCGGTTTTTTCGAATCGCCAAACACCTTCAGAATGTTGCAAGCGAGATAGCCCCTCTTTTTCGGGAATAAAATTGGGCTCACTAATCATAGAAATTTCTACAAATCTTAATAAAGAATCTGCCGTAAGCGTGTTGCGGGTAATTAAATCTTTGTTGAGAAAAGGCCAAGGAATAGCTATTTCGGTGTAGCTATACCACTCTTCGGGCGTTAGTTCCTCAAGCGTTTTAAACTTCACTGCCCTGTTAATCCATTTTGTGCCTAAAGAAGCATTTTTTATTACACTTACTAAGGTTTCTAGCGTTGCCTCTACTTCCATTTCTACCCTAAACTCCTTTGTTTTTTCAGACGATTTCTCTCTGCTTAACACAGTGATACCATCTTTCAATTTGTTTTCTTCCCATGCGTTTTCTTGGGCAAGTAGCGGGCAAGAAAATCCGCACAAGAGGAGTGAAATAAAAAATGCTACCCTTAATTTCCAAACTTGAAAAAGGAGGGTATCTGAAATTTGAAAAGATAGCATTTATATTAAATTTAACGATTATTTAGTCTTTCTCTACTCTAAACTTCTTATTGACCCTCAGTTGGTTAGTAACTTTATTTTGCCGATTACGCACAATATCAATGGCGGCATAGATGGACTCTCTGAGAGAGGTTTCGTTGGCAAGCCCCTTCCCAGCAATGTTGTAAGCAGTGCCATGATCGGGCGAGGTGCGGACTACCTCTAAACCAGCGGTGAAGTTCACACCCTCATCGAAGGCGAGCGTTTTAAAAGGAATCAATCCTTGGTCGTGATACATTGCCAATACGGCATCAAACTTTTTATACATCAACATCCCAAAAAAACCATCGGCAGGGTAGGGGCCATAAATTAAATTTCCTTTTTTGTACAATTCATTTATTGTTGGGGAAATAATGTTTCTATCTTCTTCGCCGAGTAAGCCATCTTCGCCGGCATGTGGGTTTAACCCCAACACCGCTACTTTAGGTTTCTGAATACCGAAATCGTTTTTAAGCGAAGCAATCATGGTGAGTGCTTTGCCCAAAATACGCTCTCTGCTGATAAGCTTCGTTACCGAGTGTATGGGCACATGAACCGTAACTAAACCTACTTTTAAGGTCTCGCTGCAAAGCATCATTACATTTTCTTTCGCTTCAAATTCCTTAGCATAATATTCAGTATGCCCTGCGTAGGGAAATTCTTTGCGCTGAACGTTTGCCTTATTGATAGGGCAAGTAACCACCGCATCTATAAACCCTTTTTTAAGGTCTTCTGTAGATTTTTTAATGGATAAAAAAGCGGCTGTACCTGCCTGTTCCGTTACTTGGCCAGGCTCAATATTCATCGTGTCTTGCCAACAGTTAATCACATTTACCTTCTTTTCGTTGAGGTAGCTATTCTCGTTATACTGATGGTAATTGAAGTTTTCAATATCTAAAATGCGCTTATAGCGGGTCAAAATTTTACCAGAGCCATAAACTATAGGTGTACATATTGAAGTAATTCTTCTGTCTTGAAGTACTTTAATGATTATTTCTGGACCAATTCCATTGAAATCGCCTATTGTGATTCCAATTTTAGGTTTATAGTTATCTGATGGTTGTTCTTCTTGGATATTACTCATAATCTTATCTTCCTCAATAGTTCTAATCTAAAGTATAATTTGATACTTAATTCAAATTTAAACAATTCAAATGAGTTGGAAATATTTTGTGGGTAGTCAGGGTTCTCATCGTAGTTTTTTTGGCTACTCGTATCATAATTGTTGGCAATTATTTATCGAAATGAGAGTTAGGGCAGCGTTGTGCACTTATTTTTTGTAAAGAACATAAAACTAAAAGAGCCACTGAATATAGACTCAGTGGCTCTTTTGAATATCAGTACAACGCTAAACCGAATTATTCAGGGAAAAGCTGAGTTCTGATGTTATCAATACGCTCTAATGTTTCCACAGTAGGAGCGGGATATTCATTTTTTAGTTGCTTAGGATCAGCACCACGCTCTCCGTATACGCGCTCACTATCTAAATTAACTCCTTTGCTAGGAGCCTTATTATGTTGCCCAAAACACGATGCCAACATAAACATTCCTGCAACCATTGAGAAGTATAACAGCTTTCTTTTCATGTCTTTATAATTTACGATTGATTGTTTACACCGATTAGTACCACACAAAGATATGTACTGAAAGTGGATATTAGAAATGGGAATGCAGCTTATTGGAGTAAGGGCAATTAAATCCATGCAAAATAGCAACTTGTTCTTATCAACCTGTTACACTAAAAAACGAAAACCTAACCTACCATTTGAAATGCAAATACCTTGTGTTCTTTAATGCCAATAATACGATTTTGCACAGGGTATTAACCATTTTCACGCATGATTTTTTCTTGTAGCTGCAAACGATACATGGCACTTACAGGGGCTTCTGTTGTACCTATTAAAACTACTTTTGCTTTCAGAAAATCTAAACCGCCGAGTTCGGGCATATTGATATCTAAAAAGATAATATCCACCGAATTTTTCTGTATAAAATTCATAGCTTCAATAGCATCGGCACAAGATTTTACCAACGTTAACCGCTCCATTTTTCCGATATATTCAATTAATAAATTGCGGGCAAGTAATTCATCGTCAACTACAAGGCATTTCATAAGGGTTTTGGCGTATTTAAATGATTTTTTATTTGTACATCTCATCTAGTTTGATGTTCATTTCTTTTTTAGAGCATGTTTAAAAATTTAATTTCTTAAAAACGAATTATCATAAAATAATA
>CAZFQW010000150.1:0-7712 GCA_964521225.1 uncultured Roseobacteraceae bacterium | reverse complement strand
AAATACTAATTTCTACTTTTCATTGGACACTTTGTGGGGAGGGGAGAACAACTCCACTGCGGTAAGAGACTTCAAAAAGATAAACTCTAATAGTTTTCCGCCTACTTCCAATACTAAAACCCTTGTGCAGAATGGTATGCCTATAGTCTTGCAGAAAAGAAAAATCATTCAATAAAAACCTCTCTTTCTCGGCTAAATCATCTACGTTTAAATGATATAACGGATACTTCTCTCCTAGAAAAGCTTTAAACTGTTTCCATGCTCTTATAATATTTTGGTTACTCATATAAATTCTAACTTCAAATAAGCCACTTTAAACTGGAAAGTATTCCAAACTAAAATACTTTTCCCCAAATTGCACTTGTGAAAACCGAAATTGTAAAAAATAGAATTGCAGTAGCTACTTTTTTCTTTGTAAACGGATTTTTGTTTGCAAACTGGACTGCTCGTTTACCCCGTGTACAACAATTTTTCGACATTTCTAATGCTCAATTAGGGTCTCTTTTACTTTTTGCTGCCACCGGTGCGGTTATTGCCATGCCATTTGCAGGTTGGTTAACGATGCGTTTCGGTAGCCATCGAATCACGAAATTTGCGGGCTTCTTTTTTTGTTGCATCATTCCTCTTTTACCCGTTACCAATATTGTTTGGTTTGCTGCGATACTCTTTTTTATCATTGGTTTTTCTAATGGCTCAATGGATGTTGCCATGAATGGGCAAGCAGTTGAAGTAGAAAAGAGATGGCAAAAACCAATTATGTCTTCTTTTCATGCCCTATTTAGCATCGGAATGGCACTAGGGGCGTTAGTAGGAGCTTTTTTTGCTAACATAAAAATGCCCTTATTCAATCACTTCTTAATCGTTGCTGCTGCTGGTTTAGTTGCTAATGTTTTGGCTTCCTTTTTTTTAATTAGAGAAGCCCCTAAAAAAAATGCCGCTGGAGATGGTGGACATTTCCGTTTGCCTACTAAAGCTATTCTTCCGCTTGGAATTATTGGTTTTTGTGGAATGACAGGCGAAGGTGCTATGGCAGATTGGTCAGCTATTTTCATGACTTCAATCGTAGGAACTACAGAAACTTTGGGGGCAATTGCCTTTGGCGTATTTGGCACTGCAATGACTATCGGCAGAATGTTTGGCGACTATTTCACATTGAAACTCGGGAAAAGCAAACTACTAATTGTAGATAGCATATTGGCAATTCTAGGAATTACATTGTTACTTGGTTTCGCAGGAAAAATCACAGCGATGGCGGGTCTCTTCTTAATGGGAATAGGACTTTCAACCGTTGTTCCCATTGTATACTCCACCGCAGGGAACATGAAAGGAGTAGCTCCAAGTGTCGGCATCGCTATGGCAACTACCATTGGTTATACAGGCTTTTTTGTTGGCCCTCCAACAATTGGTTTCTTAGCCGATATATTCACTCTTAGAATCGCCCTATTATTTGTGCTTCTCTTATTTGGAATTATGTTGAGCTTAATTATTCAGCAGGCAAAAAAACGGAAACTCTAGCTGTTCATATCTAAAAAATCAATTAGCCTTTTTACGGCTTTCCCCCTGTGACTTATCTCATTTTTTTCAATCATGCTCATCTGGGCAAAAGTTCTATCAAAACCATTGGGTCTAAATATAGGGTCGTAACCAAAACCCTCTACTCCTAATCTTTCTGTTAAGATTTCCCCTTCTGCTATTCCCTCAAAAATATACTCTTCCCCTGCAAGCAATAGGCAAATCACTGTCAGAAACCGAGCCTTCCTATTTTCATTTCCCTCTAAATTTTTAAGAAGTAAATTGATATTATCTTCATTATTTTTTTGAAATCCTGCATAACGCGCAGAAAGAACGCCCGGCTCTCCATTTAAAGCATCTACTTGTAAACCCGTATCATCAGCAAAACAGCTTACCCCGTAATGTTCCCATATATATTTAGCCTTTTGTATAGCATTCCCCTCAATAGTAGGCTGAGTTTCGGGTATATCTTCTTTACAACCAATGTCTTTTAAACTTACAATTTCATATTTTCCTTCTAGCTGCTTACTAATTTCGGCAAGTTTGCTCAGGTTATTTGTAGCAAAGCAAATTTTTTTCATTTCTATCAATTTTTAAACAAAAAATCCTTCCCTATTAATTTAGAGAAGGATTTTTAAAATATTAGAAAAATAGGATTACCCTAGCTTAAAGTTAATTGGCAAAATCATTCTTTGTCTTACTGCTCTGCCTCTTTGCTTACCAGGTTTCCATTTCTTAGATGTTTTGATTACCCTTACGGCCTCTTCATCGCAACCTGCCCCAATTCCTCTCACAACTTTAACATCTGTTAGGGAACCATCTTTATCAACAATGAACTGTACATATACTTTACCCTCTACACCCATTCTTCTTGCTTGTGTAGGGTATTTCATATTTTTAGCAACCCATCCTAAAAATGCAGGCATTCCACCGTCAGGAGTAGCATTCTCTTCTACAATCTCAAAAATTTCGTCTACAACTTCCTCTTCTTCTGGTGCTTCATCAAGAATAACCTCTTCTACAACGGTTTCTTCATCGATTTCCACATCGAGTTCAATCTCAATTTCATCTTCGATTTCTTCTTCATCAGGCACCTCAACAATTTCAGGTTGCTGTAATTTTGGTGGTGGCGGAGGTTTTTGCTCTGTAGGAGGAATTTCAATTTGCTCCTCTATATCAGCATCAAGCGTTCCTAAATCAACAAGTGTTTGCTCTTCAAAGTCAGGAAACTCAAAAGCAGCTAGAACAATTAATAAACTTAGCGCCAGACCAATATTAGCCAATAAGCCTTTATACTTATTAACATCAACAGAAGGGTATTTCTTCACGAGCAAATTAGTATCATTAGTGCCTTCGGCAATTGCTTTTTCTCCACTTTTGTTAATAATGAAGCGAAAAAGCTGCGTTAAACCAATAATAAGCCCGAAAAATATAATACCTACTCCTATAGCTCCAATTGTGTCTAATAATCTAATCATATTACAATGGTTTAGAGTTGGGGATTTAAAATTCTTAAATTAGTAATAACAAATCTCAAAAAAATATATTGAAAATACTATACAGTATTATGTTAAAACCACCTAAAAGTTTAGTTATATTTTACAGCTAAATAAAATCTTTACTTGTTTCTCGAAAAATTATTGGTCTTTCCGGAAAGTTAAGTAACTTCGCAGCCTAAATTTGAGTCATACACGATAATTTATTGCCATGAAAAGAACATTTCAGCCTTCAAATAGAAAAAGAAAAAACAAGCACGGTTTCCGCTCAAGAATGGAAAGCGTATCTGGTAGATCCGTAATTGCTCGTAGAAGAGCAAAGGGTCGCAAAAAACTTACTGTTTCTGACGAGAAAAGGCATAAGAGGTAATCTCTAATTATTTATTAGCCTTCAAATAATTATTTTAAAAACACTTAGAGATGAGAAAGAGAGTAGCTAAAAAGATTTTAAAGAAGAAAGATTCTTTAAAATACAACAAAGGTCAGATTAAGAAAGCTGAAAATGTAGTAGAGCATTTCAGTAAGGAAGCTTAATAATATTAGACCATTGAATTCCAAACGCTATCGTTTACCAAAAAGTGAGCGTTTGAATAGTAATCGTGAGATTCGGGAGCTTTTTTCGAAAGGTTCCTCTTTTTTTGTGTACCCCTACAAAATTAAATATCTATCGGCAAAAGAGTCAGAACCGCCATCTATTTTAATAAGCATCTCAAAAAAATTCTTTAAAAAAGCGATTTCAAGAAATAACTTAAAAAGAAAAATTAAAGAAGCTTACCGACTTACCAAAGGCGATTATCTTAGTGGATTACCCGTACAGTCCATTGCATTTATTTACGTAGGTAAAGAAGAAAATGCAGCATTTGACTTCTTAAAAACCAGAATGAAAAAAGCTTTAGAAGGAATCTCAAAAGCCCAACCTTAACCCCCTCCCTACTCCTCCTGCCTCAACTCCACAATACCCTGCACCGCCTGTCTCACCCTGAAAAAAGTTTACACTTTATGGTTAATAATCCTGATCCAAACTTACCCTTTTAAGTTAATCCTAAATTGCTCATTTGGCCATCGGATGAAGCGGTAGCCGGCAAAACCCGCCGCATAATTAGTATTATTTAGTCCATTCTTACCATTAATTTTATTGATAACCCAAATATTATAATACTCATCGCTATTCCACCTACTAAGATTCTTTAATAATTCTTCATTTTTTCCTATCGTGATTCCATTTCCCAAATAGCCTTCTACTTCAATACCATTTACCCGATAAATACCATTGGTTTCTGTACAGTCGGACAAGTGCTTTGCGAGTTCAAAGCGAATTCCTGTATCTCCTTGAGGGTTTGTAGCAAATTTGTGATTTAGGTAATCAATTGCCTGTGCAATTTCTAAATCGGAGGGGTTGTATAAACTTCCAATTTCTCCTCCTGTGTGTATAATATGTACAACAAGGGGAATAGTTAACTCTTCAAAAGCAGTTCTTCTATTTTTAGCATTTTTCAGTGCCTTTCTAATATTACGATTAACCTCCTCATATTGCTGATTTTTTAAGGAAGAATAGTTTAAATCATCATCAAATAAACACTGTGTTTGTCCTAATAATTGAAAGGAAAAAAATATGTAAATAGTAAACAGCAGTAACTTCTTTTCTATACCCTTCATTAAACACTCAATTTTCAAAATTATTTGTTGTTGATTTACCAAAATTAGAGCCATTAAGTGTAATTTCAACCATAGATTATCAGTTCAACGAAAAAAGGTTGGCATTAGAATCATTCCCTCTCTTATGCCCTGCACATTAATTCACTCGAAATTATCCTCTCTACCAATCATCGAGTTTACTTCTTCAAAAACCGTTTCACAATTTCAAGGCTTTCTTGGGGGGACTCTTCCATGGGGATATGCCCAACGTTTTCCATAATCACTAAGATTGAATTGGGAATCTGTTGCTGGAACTTCTTTCCCAAGGTAGGAGGTATCCAAATATCTTCTTTTCCCCAAAGGATCAGCGTTGGAGCGGTAATTTTGCTAAGCTTTGCCGAATTATCTACATACTGGGTTTTGGCTCTAGCAATAAATGCATCTCTGTTGCCTTCTCTGAGTGTCATTTTATGATAGCGAGCTACTAGTTCTTCGGTAATTTTACTGTCTTCAAAATAAACTTGCTTTAAATTGTTATGAATAAAGCTACGAGGCGTGAAATATTTGATAACGCTGTTTAAAATTGGCGTTTCTGCTAGGTCGAAAACCCATGGTCTTTTCCCTTCTGAAGGGTAACCACTCGGATCCAATAAAATGAGTTTTTCTGTTTCTTGAGGATAATCGGCAGCGTAATTCCAAGCAATATTACCTCCTAACGAATTCCCTGCTAAAGCAAATCGATTTAGATTAAGTTTTTCTACTAACCGATGCAAAACATCAACATACATAGTAATACTATAATTGTGCTGAGGATGAGGGCCTGTTAAACCAAAGGCGGGTAAATCGAGCCGAATAACTCTATGTGTTTTTTTGAGTTCGTTTGCCCAAGCATCCCATGTATGTAAAGAAGCTGCCGTTCCATGTATAAGTATAATTATTTCTCCTTTTCCTTCATCTCTATAATGTACTTGCATTCCACCAATTTCCATAAACTGAGAGGCTTCATTAGCATACGTTTTCTTTAGCTCTTCAACCGAAATATCAAAGTGAATTTGAGAAATTGTGAAGGCTGATATTATCAATAAAAAAACTAAAGCGGTAAATTTTACTTTTCTCATTCTGATACCTATTAAAATCGAGCTTGTTAAGTTAGATATTTTACAACTAACTCTGCGAGTCTCCCCCCCCTTTTTTTTTGAGAGGATGTCATTCATATAATTTTTATTTAATAAGTACTCGGGCAAAATTAAATTGTATTTAATATGAGATAACTGTCTGGAAATGACATACTTTTTCTCAAGCTAAATTAGGAAAAGTCCTTAGACGTAACTGAGTATAATTTATTTGAAGTAAAGTACTCGAAATGAGTATCTTATTAATTCGCCATTTGTAATTGAACATTTACTTATCGTACATTAACTTTAATACAAATCATGTACTTCGTAAGTGGTACTTTTATCTGTAATGCTTTTCATGAGTCTAAAATAGTTTTTTTTCTTGCCTCTTTTTGGGAGTTATTGTTTATCAATTTTAAATCAGCTCTTTACAATGTTATACCGTAAGTAAAAGCTAACCGTTTCTTTTTTACATGCAAATAGAATTTATTGCTTCTAAGCTACCATCCACTTCACCCAAAGAATTTGGGTTACCTTTTGCCTTATTCACAATACTCATGTTGGTAGGAGGTATAGTTTGGGGCACCTTATGTATCTTTTTTGAACTGTACCCACAGGCCATTATACCCTACGGATATACTTTGCTTAGCGCATTCAACTTTTGGTATTGGCAAGCTAAAGAAAACTTTAAGGCTGTCAGAGTTCTTCAAGTGAGCATGAGTATTTTACTCCCCTTTTTATTTCAGATAGCTTTAGGGGGATATGCAGCATCGGGAACGGTAATGCTATGGGCGGTATTAGCATTGATTGCCTGTATTACATTTCATAAAACAAAAGGGGTATTAGTTTGGCTGTTTTTGTTTGCTATACTTGTGATAATAACTGTAGTGTATGATGCTGAGTTCATCAAAATAACGCCCGACTCATTAAGAAGTCAAGGAGTGCAACAAATACTTCTCATTATTAATGTAGTCATAATCTCTTCGATGATTTTCTTCTTGGGCAGGTATTTCATTGGCCTACAACGAAAAGCGATAATAGAAGTTAATGAAATAAATGATGCATTAAAGGAGTCAGAGCAAGCAAAAGAAATGGCTTACCAAGAAGTGCTTGCAAGCGAAGAAGAACTTAGACAAAATACCGAAGAGTTGAGGGCTACGAACAACGAACTGCTCAACACAAAATCGGAGTTAGAGTCTGCAATAGAGCGAGTAGCACAAGCTAAGATTGAACTCGAAAAATCGAAGGATAGCGAAATTACTAAAAAGAGCGAAAAAATAATGAGCAGCTTGCGCTATGCCGAGAGAATCCAAAGAGCATTGTTACCTTCCACAGAAATATTAAAAAGCTACTTACCTGAATCCTTTTTATTTCTATTACCAAGAGACATTGTTAGTGGCGATTTTTACTGGTTTCAAGACGTTGTAACATCAGGTAACGAAATTAAATTAATTGTAGCTGCGGCAGATTGTACCGGGCATGGCGTACCGGCAGCTTTCATGAGTATCATGGGGCACGATGCGCTCAATACAATTGTGAAAATAAATAAGGTTACTTCTCCAGAATTAATTCTCGACCAAATGAATAATTTGATTGTTACTAAACTACACCAAGGAGAAAAGGAACAACAAATTAAAGATGGAATGGACGTTGCCATTTGCACTTTAACCTTCTCTAAAGATGATAATGCTGAAAAATATGCTTGTACAAAAGTTGAGTATGCAGGTGCTAAAACCCCATTGGTTTATATTAAAAATGGGAAAATAGATCACATAAAAGCCACTAGAAAAGCTATCGGTGGAGAACAAAGAAGTAAGCATAAATTTACAAAACATAAAATTCCTGTTGAGGGTGGTATAACCCTTTATTTATTTTCTGATGGATACCAAGATCAATTTGGGAGCCTGTATAGAATTTAGTGTATAAGGGAGATTACAAATTTTTTGAATGATTA
>CAZFQW010000149.1:0-7720 GCA_964521225.1 uncultured Roseobacteraceae bacterium | reverse complement strand
GCTCTTTAAATTTCTTATTTTCAAATGCTTACAAAAACTTAAACATGCTCTTAAGCATATTTATAGCATAATACAATTTTGTAGCAAGAAAATCAGCAGACTTTAAATAAATGTTCAATTTTAAAGTACGAATAACGGTTTTTTAAAACACTCATTTCGAGTACTTTAACTCTTAAATAAATGATGCTTACTGTCGTCTGAGTACTTATTATGCTGATTCCCCCAATTCGGTAGAAAATTGGTTTTTTATATCTAATAATTTACGCATACTTATAGGCTTTGATATGAAACTTGAGATAGCGTTTTCTTTTTCAGCTCTTTGAATATCATAATAATTAACACTACTCGAAATAATAAACACTTTGACAGACTCAATTCTAGAAATCTGTTTGAATTGGGTCAAAAACTCCCAACCACTTAAAATAGGCATTTTAATATCCAAAAAAATAGCATCAGGCAGTTCGACTGTGGGTAGGTTTTCAAAAAAAACCAGTGCATCTAACGGGCTTATAATCGTGATCAATTCCTGAGTAAGTCCTGATGCGGTTGAAAGTTTTTCAAACACCATGTTACTGATGACATCGTCATCAATCAGAACAATTTTATTGAATCTTTTCATTTCGTAAATAGAGTTTAATTGTGGGCATTTTAATGAATAACAAACCATTAACAAGCATTAATTAATATGTAAATAAGCATAAACAGAAATTGTTTATGCTTATTGCTATTTTCTTGTTAATATGCCATCGAATTTGGCTTATATGTCTTCACAACACGGTTAATGGAAGATTAGACGACAACTCAATGTGCTACTTCCCTCTAAAACTTGCACAAGCTTTAGGGGGCAGTTTCATCGATAAATCTATCAGTTGAGTTCGCCTACTTTCTATTAAATAGCCCTAAAAAGTACCGCCAACATAACTACTAAGTTTTTTCTATTCTGTAACCTCCAATTACCCACACATCCATTAATATTACTTTATTTGCAACAAATTGACTGTAAGACAATTTTATAACATAGAATATCAATAATTATAGAAAACAGACACATGAAAATAGGAACAAAAGCAGTACATGCAGGGGTTTCCCCGGATCCATCAACAGGGGCAATTATGACCCCCATTTACCAAACAAGTACCTACGTGCAAAGTGCACCGGGCGAGCATAAAGGGTACGAGTATGCCCGTACCCAAAACCCAACAAGAGATGCGCTACAAGCAAGTTTAGCGGCTTTAGAAAATGGGAAATATGGTTTTGCGTATGCCTCTGGATTGGCGGCAATTGAAACCGTAATTAAAACACTGCAACCCGGCGACGAGGTAATTTGTACCAACGATTTATACGGGGGAACTTACCGCCTCTTTACCAAGGTATTTGCTAAATTTGGTATTAAATTTTATTTCATCCCGATGGATGAGGCAAACACAATTGAAGCGTACATTACGCCTAAAACCCGTTTAGTTTGGGTTGAAACGCCTACCAATCCTTTAATGAGTGTGGTAGATATTAAAGCAATTGCTGAAATCACTCAGAAACATAAAATACTATTGGCGGTAGATAACACCTTCGCTACGCCTTACCTCCAAACCCCTTTAGATATGGGTGCCGATATTGTAATGCACTCTGTTACAAAATATTTGGGAGGGCATTCCGATGTGATTATGGGAGCATTGGTAACAAACAGTGATCAATTGGCTACAGAGTTTGCATTTATCCAAAACTCATGCGGTGGTGTGCCTTCTCCCAACGATTGTTTCTTAATTTTAAGAGGAATTAAAACGCTTCATCTAAGAATGAAACAACACTGTGAAAACGGTAAAGCCATGGCACACTATTTGGAAAGTCATCCGAAAGTAGAAAAAGTATATTGGCCCGGGCTAGAAAGCCATAAGAACCACGAGACAGCCAAAAAACAAATGAATGATTTTGGCGGAATGCTTTCATTTACTTTAAAGGATAATAGTGTTGATAACGCCATGCAAGTGCTAAAAAACTTCAAGCTTTTCGCTTTAGCAGAGTCGCTAGGAGGCGTAGAATCTTTAGTAGGACACCCCGCCTCTATGACCCACGCGAGTATCCCTAAAGAAGAACGAGCCAAGTACGGGCTTTCCGATTCTCTCATTCGGTTGAGTGTAGGAATTGAAGATGTCGAAGATTTAATGGAGGATTTGGAGCAAGCTATTGGTTAAATCGCTCAATTTTTTTTGAGAAGAGGCTGTCTCAAAAGTCGTCATGTTGAACTTGATTCAGCATCTGTTAATTGCTTGTAATCAGCTAACTAGAGATTTTTGAAATACATTTACGAACAACGAAATCGACGCTTTTAAAGACAGCCTCTTTTTTTTTTAAAAGTAAGTAGTTTTATTCCAAAACCTAAAATGTAAATAGAATTTATTACTTTGCTTAATAATAGTAGATAGTATCGCCAACACTTTATAAACTGTATTTAGAGTACCCAAAACTAAAGATTATCTACAGCAATCTTTATTATTACAATTTAATTATATCTATGTTCAGCAGCAAAGACTTACATTTATTTGCAGAAGCAATACCTCATATAATGTGGTCTTCTTTACCCGATGGAAGTATCGATTATTGCAATCGCTATGGTTTAAAGTTTATTGGTGTTACAAAAAAAGGTTTGAAAGGAAATAATTGGCTTCAATATACACACCCAGACGATAGAGACACTGTGATTGAAAATTGGGATTATTCGATAAAGAATAAATCAGCATTTCATCAGAAACAGCGCATATTAAATGGGAAAACACGTCAGTATGAGTGCTTCCAGGTAGATGCCCGACCTGTAAAAGGTGAAAACCAAGAAATAGAAAAGTGGATAGGAATATCAATAAATATTCAAAAAGAAGTGGATGAGACCAAAGAACTAGCGAATAACAAAGTAAAATTTGAAGAAATTTTAAATCACCTACCAGATACGAATGTATATGTTTTTGATGCTGAATATAGATATATAGAAGTAAGGGGTCCCAAATTTGAGGAGGGGCCTTTCCCCGCTGATGTTATAGGGAAAACAGTGAATGAGGCTTACGGAGAAGAATGGGCGGCGTTTTCTATTCCGCTTTATCAAAAAGTATTAGAAGGAGGAACATTCTATGAAGAAATAAGTACAGCAGCAAAGCAATACTTTGTACAAGGAGCACCCCTAAAAATTCATGAAGACCCTGCCCCAAAGGGAATTCTTGTGGTAAGAGAAATTACCGACCAAAAAAATACACTCGATTCTTTAAGAAAGAGCGAAGAAAATATTCGTTTTCTTTACGAGTCGTCTTTAGTGCTTGCTAACTTAAACTCTACCGCCGAAATTTATGAATATGTAGCTGAACAACTGCATGAAATAACAAGTAAAAATACCTCTGTGGTACTTTCAAAAGTATCGCAAGATGAAACCGAATGGCGTTTGCTAGCTTACAAAGCACCAGAAACCTTTGTAGGAAATATTGCAAAATTACTCAAAAAAAAGCTTCCTAAACTAAAAGGAAAGCTCAGCAATGCCCAAAAAAAAATACTTACCCAAAAAATATTAGTAGACATAGGAGCCGATTTCAATAAAATTACTAATGAAGCATTAGGAAACACAATTTCCGAAAAACTGCAATCTATTTTGGCAGTTAAGCACTGTTATGTAATTGGATTTTTGCATGAAAGTAAGATTTTTGGAGTGACCACCCTACTTGCTCACAAAGAATTACCGCAACACCAGGTAACACTGATAGAAGCATTTATATCGCAAGCATCTATCACCGTAGAAAAAATTGCGAATAAAGAAAAACTTCAGGAAAGCGAAAACCTGTATAAATCCTTGGTATTAACCATGCGAGAAGGCGTAATGTCTCTCGATGCTGAAGGAATAATTATTACAGCAAATAAAGCAGTTGAAGAGATACTAGGGTTTACAGCAGAAGGGCTACTGGGTAAAAATCTCCTTAAGCTTGATATAGAAATTATAGTAGATGAACAGACTTTCAGAAGCCCTAAAACACATCCTATTGCGCAGGTACTTCAAAAGAAAAAATCGCAGAGAGGGATAATTATTGGTATCAGAAAGTTAGCCGACAGAGTAACATGGATTAGCATGAACGCTGAGCCTCTTTTTAAAGACAGCACCAACAAAGAAATAGAATCTGTGGTAGTATCGTTTACCGATATTACTAAATTGAAACGCTCCGAAGATAGGTTAGCCTTATACTTAAGGCAGCAGACCATCTTAACTAAAATTGCCCAAAAACTAAATTTATCGTATCAGCTCGAAGATGTTTTGGTTGAAATTTTTGCGCTAATAGGGCATTACACAGAGTTGAACAGAATCTGTATTTTCGAAAACATACAGGGCGATAACACCTGTAAAATATCTTATAAATGGCAAGCTGAAAATATGCCGTTAAAAGAAAATGAAGAGGCTATACTAGACTACGATTTCATTAAACCATGGAAAGAAACCCTGCTAGAAAATCGTATTATGGCAATTAAATCGGTTGAAACAATTGAAGGGGAAATGGAAGGGGTTTATCGTAGTCGAAGTACACAAGCAGTAGCAGTGCTGCCACTTTATATTTCCGATGATTTTTTTGGCTTTATTTCTTTTGAAGATTGCTACGAGCAAAGAACATGGCGAAAATCGGAATTAGACTTCTTAACGCTTATTTCTGAAATGTTGTCGAACGCATTTGAACGCAGAAAGCTACAACTAGAACTAGTGCAGAGTGAAGAACGATTGTTGCAGGCAAATCAACTCGCTAAATTAGGGCACTGGGAGTGGAACGTAGAGGATGATAAGGTGATATGGTCAAAAGAAATTTTTGACTTTTTTAAGTATGATTCTGAAAACAGCCCGCCTTCATTTGCAAAGCAAAAAGACTTATATAAAAAAGACAGCTATAATTTACTACAAAAACGTGTTGAAAATGCAATAAAAGTTGGCGGACCCTACGAATTAGAGCTACAAGCAAACCCTGAAAAATTTGGTGTGAAATACTTTCATATCATGGGGATTCCTGAAATGAAAGATGGAACGCTAGTACGCTTGTTTGGTAGCATGCAAGACATCACCGAAAGAAAGTTGAGTGCCTTGCAGATTGAAGACCAAAACTATTCGTTAAGAAAGTTAAACAATGAGCTAGACCTCATCATGAAAATCCTTTCGCACGATTTAAAATCGCCAATTAACCAAGCAAAAGGGCTAGTTCGTTTGTTAGAAATTGATCCTACTAATAAAGAAATTATGGGGCACATGAACAAAAGCATTAAAAGACTCCAAGAAATTACCGACGATTTATTGAACCTAGCCATTAATGACCGAATTAAGGTAGAGCCTGAAGAAATATTTTGGGATAACTTTGTGAACTTATGTATCGAGGAACACGAAGGCAGCGATGGCTTTGATCAAATCGATTGGCAAATAAATATTCAAGGAAAAAACGAGTTTATTACCGACTCAAAAAGACTGAAAATCGTTATAAGAAATCTGCTTTCAAATGCAGTGAAATACCGCAATACCGATAATGAAAAACCATCTTTTATTAAGGTAGAAGTAGATTGCAAAGAACACGAAGTAACCTTAGAAGTTTCCGATAACGGTTTGGGCATTGCCAAAGAAAAGCTCGAGTTGATTTTTGAAATGTTCTATCAGGTAGATAAAACTACTAAAGGGGTGGGCTTAGGTTTACATATTGTGAAACAAATGCTCGAAAAAATTAATGGAAAAGTAGAAGTAAGCTCTGTAGAAAAAGAAGGAACAACATTTAAAGTATTACTTCCTATGCTAACATAATAGAATGTCTATTTGTAAGTTTTATGAAATAAAGAATGTTTTACCAATTTATACTACACAGCCCTTACAATACCATTAATACAAAACCACGACACAGTATATGCAATTTTAGAGCAGGGAATTAAAAAAGGAGCGGCTCCTACAAACTCCAACATGACTTTACAAATAACGCTCCCTACCAACGAATCTAAAATTGTATCCCCTTTAGAGTTCAAGTGGTTTCGATACAGCAGACTTAAAAGGTTTTTAAGAGGAGTAGAACAAGTTCAGGAAATTGAAAACAAAATCATTGCTTGTACCAAGTCTAATATCATCAATGGCGATTGGGAAATTCATGTTTTTGATAAAAATGGGCAACGATTAGTCTTTAATAGAGTTCCATTTATCCGTTTAAAAGTTTATTGAACCCTTTTCTTTCATATAGGTTAAATCTTAAAAGACATTTACCTTATGAAAAAGCTCCTTATCCTCTTTTTTTTCTGTCTGATTAATTCTGTGGCACTCGCCCAATCGGTAGAGCAGTTCAACAATACGAGATTACAAAAGAATAAAGTTGGTATGCTGATTTTAGGGAGTTGGGCAATTGGCAACTTAGTGGCAAGCCCCATTCTAGCGAGTCAATCCACAGGCTCTACCAAGCACTTCCACCAAATGAATGGTTACTGGAATATAGTAAATGCAGCACTTGCAGGCTTTGGTTATTTAGGGGTGCGCTCAGCAATGCAACAAGAACTCGGGCTAACCGAAGTACTCGATGAGCAAATAAAGCTTGAGAAACTCTTATTATTTAACTCAGCCTTGGATATTGGCTATATGCTGGGAGGTGCCTACCTTATAGAACGCTCCAAAAACACATTAAAGAAACCTGAGCGGTTAAAAGGCTTCGGTCAGAGTCTTATGCTACAAGGAGGATTTTTATTGGTATTCGATGCTATCTTTTACTTCTCCCTCCACCAAGACCACATCCAAATGATGGATTGGATGAAAACCCTTGATATTTCCATGCAAGGCTTAGGGCTTAATTTTCGATACAGATTTTAAGTAAACAATAGCATTTTATTGATTATTCGTCAGACGAGTATAATTGTAAAAATATCTACCTTTTCATAATGTATTCTATTTGTTAGAAACCCGCCCGACGAATTAATAAAACGTTTAAATATCTTATAATTAATAATATAAATCGTTATTTCGGACGCAGTGAAGGAATCGGTGTGCACCAGTGAACAGTTTACTTCACGCAAGCGCACTATCAGTCCTTCAGTTTGCAAAGGCGCTCTTTTTATGGGGATTTCGGCTTTATTTCTGCAAAACTTAAGTTAATAAAGCAGTAGTTTTGAATAGATACTTAAAAAATGAACTATGAACAAAAAAGCAGCAAGATATTTCAAAAAATGGAAATACCAATCGCCCATTGGCTTAACTGTAATAGGGGCAGGCGTTTGTTTGGTAGCCGAAGCTTCCATACAGAAATTTAATGGTGTAGAGTGGTGGATATGGGCAGGTTACGGAACAATTGCCCTTGTCGTACTCAATACAGGAATCAGCCTTTTTGTAGATGCTGCTTTGCATAGAATTCGGTATGAGCAGCAGATAGAGAAAGAGAATCTGTAGAATATGCTTTAACACACATGAAAGCAACTCTTATTGCATATAATTACAGACCTGAAAAACCAACGGTCTTTTTCCCTGAAGTGAGTAAATTAGCCCTATAAAACTGAAAACCGCACGTTAAATTTATCAATTGGAGACTTTACTTGCTCTAAAATGCCTTTTACCTGCTGTGCATCTCCATCTACTTCCGCATTTTCTGTCAGCATTTGAGCATGTACAAAGCCTGTATTTTCATCTACTCTTAAAGGAAGTTTTCGCCAAGTGGCAGTATTTAGAATTCCGTGTATAAGAATTTAGAAGAGCAAGGGAGTTACA
>CAZFQW010000148.1:0-7837 GCA_964521225.1 uncultured Roseobacteraceae bacterium | reverse complement strand
GAGCAAGCTCAAAAGTTTGGAGCGGAAGAAAGCCAATTAAAAGATTATATCCTTCAGTGGAAAAACCATCACGCATTTTTAAATACTTTATTAGAGCATATTCCTATAGCAATTGCGTGGAAAGATGCTTCGCTGAAATTTACAGGAGCTAATACTGCTTTTCTACATTTGGCGGGCATAGTAAGTCTCGATTATTTAGTAGGGCAAAATCATGATGATATGCCTTGGGCAGAGCGAGCCGATAGTTTTAAGCAAATAGAACAGGACATTTGGTTGAGTGGAAAAACTTTTCAAGAGGATGTTAACGAAGAATTTCCTCTCCAAGTAGAAACTAAATTTACTTGGTTACCCATAAAAAATAAATTGAACGAAGTACAGGCCCTTCTTATCGTACAGCAGTTTGCCGATAGTGGCGCAGTTGATGGCAATATAAAACTCTATCAAAGGGAGATAGAGAAAGTAAAAAGAGCTTTAAAAACTAGTGGTCTACTACGGTAATATCGCCTATTAATTTAAATCCTTTAATGGTTAGCACACTTGTAGTTGGGGGGCATACTGGTTCTTCTTCCTGGGGTTTTTGCCCAATCAGCTTACCCAAAAACTTTGCTAAATCTCTTCTTTTAAACTCCCCAATGATACACATGAGATTTCGCTTCCGAACTTGCATTCCGCTAGGGACTAAAATTTTAGTATCGCCAATAAGCGAAAACTGATTGAGCTCAAGCACTCTGCCATCTTCAATTTCCCTTAAATCAATTATAAAATCGCCAATACCATGAAAAACCTGTAAGGGTTGTTCGGTAAAATCAACTTCGGTAAGGTGTCTATCCCCAATTAAGGTAAAAACCGACTCTTGATGCCCTTGGCTGGGAAAGTTAGGCGAAGCGTTGCGTTGTGGGTTGTACTGCTGAGGTCGCTGAATAATTTGTGCACGATTAGGGAAATCGTACACAGCATCTTCTAGTTCATCCAAGGTTCTGGCTCGGTAGGCTAGTTCTACACGTTTTTCGTAGTCGTCAGTTTCTAACTGTCTTTCTACGTAAGCTTGCGAAAGTGCTTCTAGAACTTGATCTCTAGTTTTAGGAACACCAAACTTTTGGGCTGACCTTTCAGGGCGTTTATTAAGTTCATCCATCCTTAATAGAGTTAATCATATGCGTTAAGTTGAAAGTTTTTTTGCGTGTAACTATGTTAAATAAATTCGGTAAATAATAACATAACTAAATCTACTACTTTGAAATTAAGAAAATTTTTAGTTGGTCTGACTGGGCTAACCGAAACTAAGTGAAGCAGGGACTTTTAAAGTCCCTTTTTTTATTTTCTTCTTTTTCTTTTAAGTACACTTCCTCCTCCTTTTGCGCGTTTGCTGTTTTCTCTGGTATTGTAGTCGTTTCGTAGCGAATGGCTGTTAGCACTTAAGTGTACATCAAACAACTTCGGGTTTTCTTCTAATTCTTTTGATAGGTCAATCTCTCCTTTAGAAATACTTTTTAGGTCGCTCAATAATTGCGGGTCGTCAAGTACTTCTTTATACCAAGCGAAGTAGAAGCTTTTCATGGTACGAGCAATTTGTATAAAACCATCTCTCTTTTCTTCTTCGTCTTCTATAGCCAATACTTTCTGAATAATTAATTCTAAGTTTCTGCCATAGTGCCTTAGCTTCACATCGCCTTTTCTGTAATCTAGCTTGTCTGGCTTTTGGATGATAATATCGTGGTTGGGCGCGGGGAAAGGTCCGTTTACCTCTAACCTAAAATCACTCATTATGTGCATGTGATCCCAAACGCGCTGCAAATTATCGGAATTTGCTTTTATACTTGGGTTAATTTGGGTCATCAACTTAATTAAAGTTGTGGCTTGTTCTGTTCTTTTTTCAATATTTTCTTCTTGGGAGATAAAATCAACCAATTTTTGAACGTTTCTGCCATACTCTTTTAAAAGCAGTGCTTCTCTATCTGTATTGTATTCTAAATTATCCATGCACAGTATTTTTATTAATTAATAGGCCATTCAACTAAGTAGAACAGCGTTGTATTCAATATTAAAATTTATAAAAAAGGTGATATTTTATGATTTAATGAATCATAAGCTTCGCAAAGCTGAGGATTAATGTCTTTTTACCAAACTTATCGAATTCTATGATGGCGCTTCGGTCATTGCCAAAAGTTTCAATTTTTACTACAGTTCCCATTCCAAATTTTCCATGCTCTACTCTTAGCCCTTCTGTGAGCAAGTTTGGGTCGCTCGGCTTAAAATTAGGAGAAACTTGGCTAACTCTTCGCTCATTTGGCATTTTTCTTTTTACAAGGTTCTGTGTTAGGTTACTAGAAGACGCCTTAGATGCTGACTTACTCCCCCAATCGTTACTTTTTATTCTTAAATTCTGAATGTATTTTGGGTCTATCTCGTCGATGAAACGGCTTGGCTCGCACATAATTAACTGCCCAAACCTATAACGCTGCAAGGCATAAGAAACTGTTAAAGCATTTTTCGCTCGTGTAATTGCCACGTAAAACAACCTTCTTTCCTCTTCTAAGTCTTCTCTCGACTCTAACATCATTTGCGAAGGAAATAGGTTTTCTTCTAAACCCGCTAAATAAACCGATTCAAATTCAAGCCCTTTCGACATGTGAATTGTCATGAGAGTAACGGCATCGTCTTTATTATTTTGATCAGAAGAAGTCATTAGCGAGATTTCCTGCAAAAAAGTGTCAAGGCTTTTATCATCTTCCTCTGGGTTATCCACAAAGGCTTTGATTGCATTTAATAACTCTTGTAGGTTATCGTATCTAACTTTTCCTTCTACCGTTTTATCGTCGTAAAGTTCTTTTAAAATACCCGTTTGTTTCGCAATGTGAGAGGCTACGGTAAAAGCATCAGCCGTTTCGAGCATTAGCTGGAACGAGCGAATCATCACCGCAAAATCTTCAATTGGTTTGGTCATTCTTCCCCCGTTGAAATACCTTTTAATGTCTTGTGCAACTTCCCAAACCGACTTGTCTAGCTCGTTGGCAGCAAGTAAAACTTTGTTGATACTCGTATTTCCAATACCTCTTTTAGGGTAGTTGATTATTCTTTTAAAGGCCTCTACATCTTGCGGATTCACCGTAAATTTCAGGTAAGCGAGTAAATCTTTTACTTCTTTTCGCTGATAGAAGGAAATGCCGCCAATAATTTTATAGCCAATGTTTAACCTCCTAAGGTTTTCTTCGATTGCTCTCGATTGAGCGTTGGTACGATACAAAATGGCAAAGTCTTTATTAGAAAGCCCATTTTGCATTTTTTCTTCAAAAATTGAAGTGGCAATAAGCTTTCCTTCTTCCCCATCAGTAGCTGTTTTAAGCAGCGAGATTAAACGCCCATCGCTATTAGAAGTCCATACATTTTTGGGAAGCTGTGCTGTATTGTGTTTAATGACAGAGTTAGCAGCATTTACAATATTAGAGGTAGAGCGGTAATTTTGCTCTAGCTTAATAACTTTTAAGTCGTTGTAGTCGTGCTCAAAGTTGAGGATATTCTGAATATTAGCTCCTCTGAATGCATAAATACTTTGAGCATCATCGCCTACTACACAAATATTTTGGTGGAGGGCCGCAAGCCGTTTTGTAATGTTATATTGAGAAATATTCGTATCCTGAAACTCGTCAATCAACACATATTTAAACTTATGCTGATACTTATTAAGTACATCGAGGTGTTTCTCGAACAGCACGTTGGTATTGAATAATAAATCATCAAAATCCATTGCATTTCCCTTAAAACATCTAAGGGCATATTCTTTATAGATTTCCCAAATTTTTGGCCGACCTGAATTCTCGTCATCGAGCAAATAGTCTGCATCTTGGCTATAAGCCTGCCAAGAGATTAAATTATTCTTTGCCTTTGAAATCTTAGAAAAAACCACATTGGGCTTATAGAGCTTATCGTCTAAGTTTTTTTCTTTGATGATGGTTTTTAATAAAGATTTTGAATCGTCGGCATCGTAAATAGTAAAATTACTTTGGTAGCCTAACTTACCTCCTTCAAAGCGAAGAATTTTGGCAAATACAGAGTGAAAAGTGCCCATCCAAAGGTTTTTGGCTTCGTTGCCTACCACCGACTGAATTCTCTCTCGCATTTCTTTGGCAGCCTTGTTGGTAAAGGTTAACGACAAAATTTGGAAAGGCTCTATCCCGTGTTCAATCAAAAAAGCGATTCTATAAGTAAGTACACGGGTTTTGCCAGAGCCTGCGCCAGCTATAATCATCATTGGACCTTCCGAAGCAGTAACTGCTTCGCGTTGGGGTTCGTTGAGACTTTCGAGATAATGCATTAAAGAAGTTTTAAGTTTTTAATTTTGAGTAGTGAATTATCCGATGTCGGTAATTTTAACCACTTAAAAGGCTATCAACCAAAGTATTTTATTTTTGGGTGATGTTTATTCCCTTTTTCTGATATTTTCGTGTAGTTGAAAAAGAAATGAGGGTGCAAATTTACACAATGCAATGATATGATAATATGATATTTTAATGATAAAATGATTTGTATTACATGATGGCACAATCATTTGATGAAAAATTCGCTTATTACCCAATCATAGATTCTAAGTTGTAATTAAATAAATTGGCTGATTTTATGCTTTTAGGCAACTCAAAACCGAACCAGTTACCCCTAGTTTCCATTATTTGTTTGTGTTACAACCACGAAAAATACGTAGCAGAAGCCTTGCATTCGGTAATTTGCCAAACATACCCTAACCTAGAACTCATTGTAATAGACGATGCCAGTACCGATGGTAGCCGAGCAGTAATCCAAGAATTTACTTCTATTTATCCTGAGATTAAATTCATTCCATTTTCTAAAAATGTAGGGAACTGTACTGCTTTTAATGTGGGTTTGCAGCTTTCGAAGGGGCAATACCTAATTGACTTTGCTACCGATGACTTAATGTACCCAAAACGCATTGAAAAGCAAGTTGAGCTTCTTGAAAAAAAAGGGGCAGCATTTGGCGTTGCCTTTTCTGATGCTGATATGATAGACGCGCAAGGTAATAAACTCAAGACCTACTACAAAAGAGATAAACAAGGCAAGATTGTTTCAAAAATCCCTGAAGGAAATGTGTATTTGCATTTAATTAAAAGGCAGTTTATTTGCACCCCAACCATGATGATTCGCAGGCAAGTTATGGAGCAAATAGGAGGTTACGATGAAGATTTAGTGTACGAAGACTATGACTTTTGGGTACGTTCCGGTAGTCTTTTTAACTACGCATTTTCCGATGAAATTCTGACAGCTAAACGCATTTTACCTACTTCGCACGGAAATAATTTTTACGACCAAAAAGCAAAACCATATTTAGAATCTACCTTGAAAGTATGCTTAAAGGCACTTCAAATCAATAAAACTAAATCAGAAAATAAGGCACTAGCCGTTTCGGTTCGCTATCATTTTCGTCTATCGCTTTTTACCCAAAATTTTGAAGTGGGGCAACAGTTTTGGCGTCTACTCAAAAAAATGGAAAAAATCTCTTTGGTTGATTTTTTTACTTTTTTATTGATAAGTCTGAGAGTCCCTCTTTTGAGGGTTTATCGCAGATATAGGGTCATCAAAATATTAAGACATGTTTAAATTTCAAACAAATTTCGATAGAACTCATTAGGCGAATAGCGTGTAATTGTAATAAAAATAAATAGCTAATAAAATTCCGCCTTGTACTCTTCCTAATCTTTTATTAACGACCATCATTGGTAGAACTACTAAGGTAATTCCCAACATCCAAAGCATATCATATTCTTTAATTGTATTGCTTACCTCAATATCTTTGATAATACTTGTAATACCCAAAATAGATAGTATATTAAAAATATTAGACCCCATTAAGTTACCAATAGCTAAGTCTGTATTTTTCTTCATTGCTGCTACAATTGACGTTACTAACTCTGGTAAGCTAGTACCAATTGCCAATACTACAATTCCAATAATTCTTTCGCTTACGCCCATTCCCAAAAATATATCTTTCGCTCCACCTACAAACCAATCGGAGCCAAAATACAATCCTATACATCCGATTACCACTAGCCCAAAATCTTTCGCCCAATTAACCCATTCGCCCTCTGCATTTTCATCTTTTAGGTCTTCAAGCCCATCGACTTCAAGTGCCTTCATGGCTTTATTATCTCTACGAGATCTATTAATTAGCAAGAATACATATCCTGCCAATATCACTACAAAAAGAACCCCTTCGCTTCTTTCTAAAAAGCCTTCTGCTACTAAGAGAAACAGCAAAACAGAACTTCCCATTGCCATGGGCCAATCTATTTTAATACTATTAGAATTAACTTGAATAGGCGAGAATAAGGATGTTACACCTAACACTAGTGCTAAGTTGCAAATGTTAGAACCTATGACGTTGCCCATTGCCATATCAGGGCTTCCTGCTAAAGCAGATTGGATGCTAATAAACAATTCGGGTGAAGAAGTGCCAAATGCTACAATGGTAAGCCCAACTACAAGAGGAGATATTTTAAGGCGTAATGCTACTCTGGAGGCTCCTCTTACTAGAAACTCTCCGCCTACAATTAATACAACAAGCCCCAGTATTAAGATCAAGATGTTTATCCACATACTACTTTTAATAAATTATGATAGTCGGGTTTATATAATAGCATTTAACTTTATTATTTGATTTTCTGTCTTAAAACGCCATTATCTTTTCTTTATTTAAGAATGACAATTTTAATTGTAAAATCTTTTTTGGATGGTGCAATTTAAAGCTTTTCTCCGAATGATAAATCGCCTGCATCGCCTAATCCGGGAACAATATATGCGTTTTGGTTGAGTTTACCATCTAATGTACCTAACCATAAAGAAATATTAGACAGCTTTTTTTCTAAATAGGCTACTCCAGGCTTACTAGCGACTGCCGCTACAATATGTATATGCTTTGCTTTACCGCTTCTTTGCAACAAATTTACGGCTTCTACTAAAGATTTTCCTGTCGCAAGCATCGGGTCTGCTAAAATCAGAATTTTCCCTTTCAGACTTGGTGCTGCTACATAATCGGCAGCAATGCTAATTTCTTCTGCACCCTCTTTTCTGTAGGCACCTATAAATGCACTGTCTGCCATCTCAAATATATTCATTAAACCTTGATACAGCGGAAGCCCTGCTCTTAAGATAGTTCCTATCACAATTTCATCGGCTAGTTCGTGGCCTTCCGTTTGTTGCAGGGGAGTGTTTACCACTTTGTTAGTATAATTCAGGGATTTTGATAGTTCGTATCCTAGAATTTCTCCCAACCTCTCTAAATTTTTTCTGAAACGAGCTCTTTGTTTTTGTGTTTCAACATCGCGTAATTCTGTGATATACTGCCTTGCGATTGAATTCTGTTGTGTAAGAACAAACATGATGAAATTTTGTGTGATTGATGCCCTAAATTACTTTACAGAGTAATTATTCCCAAGGGTTTTATTCGTTGGAGGGATCTTGGTGGGGTCGTGTTTTTATTTTCTTCTGCTTTGAAATCGTTTTGCGCTCTTCTTTCATCGCTTTTAAATCTTCTTGGGTAAACCCTTTGTTAATTAGGCTGTCTAAATTGGGTTGCCCTGCATCTACCCAGCAGGTGAACCAAAAGTCTGCTACCATTTTTACAGACGCTTTCATTCTACGTTCTACTTGCCCCGCTAATGCGTTATGATAGGCTGTTGAAAAATCGCTAGAATAGATTTTAATGGTTTTTCCTGCCCTAGTTTCAAAACTAAACTTTTTGTCATCGCCTAAACTTAAAGTGAGTTCTTTTTCAAACCTAAAAACAGAATCAAGTGCTAAATGTGCATTTGTAACAGCCTCCCATGCTGCA
>CAZFQW010000147.1:0-7851 GCA_964521225.1 uncultured Roseobacteraceae bacterium | reverse complement strand
ATAGGAGGCGTTTCATTTTTTGCTTCATCTCTAAACTTCACATATACTGTTTTCTCGCCATCATCGCCTTCTAAAATCCAGTTCTGAACTATAAATTCGTAAGGTCTCCACTCCGCATTTTCAAAGTTCTCGGAATTACTAATAATCATTTCTTTTGCATCTTTTACCGAGAGTTGGAGCTTTACATATTTATCGATATTAGTACAGTATTTTGCAGCATCGTTAATTATAACTCTACCTTCTCTTGGTGCTTGTCTATCTACACCAATTTTGGCATAGGCCACTCGCGATACGTTACCAATTTCATCTCTAAATTTTGCGTAGATTGTTTTTAGACCATCAGGGCCGCGTAAAAGCCACTCTTTAGTTTCTGCATAAGCCTCCCATTCTGCCCTTTTAAAGAAAAAGTCGTCGCTGATAATCATTTCGGTAACATTTTCGGCGTAGAGGGTAAGCATCACTTTAGCGTTGGCGTTGTTGGCTAATTTATCGCCATCGTTAATAGTAATTTTACCTTCTTTTGGTGGAGTTCTATCTAAAAGGATAGTATCGGCATATATTTTACTAATATTTCCTGCCTCATCTTTGTAGCGTACAAATACATTTTTTACGCCATCGTTACCAGCTAACTGCCAGTATACGTTGTCTTCGGTGTAGCCTCTCCATCGTACATTTCGGAACGAATCTTCGTTGCTTAGTTGCATTAAAGAGGCATCTTTATCTTCATCTTTTGCTCTTAAACGCAATTGAACTATTTTATCGGGATTGTTGGTAACTTTTGATATCCCTCTGTTAATTTCTATGCTTCCTGTCGGAGGGATTCTGTCTAGTCTAATAAAGTCAGTAGTTGCTTCGGACTCGTTGCCTGCTTTATCTCTAAATTTCACATAAACAGAGCGCAAACCGTCTTCATTTTCTAATCTCCATTTTCTACTTGTTTGGTAAACTTCCCAAGTTCCTCCTTGAAAATTAGGGTTGTTTGAAAGCATCATTTCGCTTGAACCCCTCGAAAATATTTCAAGTTGTACTTCTCCTTCAGGGTTTATAGAGAATTCAGCACCTTTATCGATAATAATATTTCCTCCTACAGGTTCTTGTGTATCAACAATGGCTTTATCGAATATGGAAACAGACTCATTTCCTGCTTTATCTCTGAATTTGATATAAACTTGACGTTCTCCATCGTTTTTACCTCCAAGTTCCCAGTCGAGTTTTTCTTCGTTATACAGCTCCCATTTAGCTTCATAGAAACTAGAAATATTACTTACCATCATATAGTCGGCTCCGTTTGCCCTAATCTTTAAATCTACTACCTTGGCGTCATCGCTAATTATTGTTGCTTGAGCTAAGCTGTCGTAACTAGCCTCTGGGTGACTAATTCTGATATATAAATCTGAGGGGGGAGTATTGTCTAACTCAATACTAGACTGATAAACATCACTTTCATTTCCTGCTAAATCTTTAAACTTCACATATACAGTTTTGCTTCCGTCTTGCTCTCCAATTCCCCAGTTTGATTTTATCGGTTTGTAAGACTCCCAATTGGCACCAGAAAAATCTTCTTTATTGCTAATTAACATGTGCGAAGCTCCCGAAGCGAGTACTTGAAGGTTCACTTGCGAGCTTTTAGTGAATCGGCTGCCTTTATTGATAGTTACTATGCCATTTCTTGGAGGGGTGGTATCGATAATAATGTAACCAGTAGCTGTTGTAGAGATATTACCCACGGCGTCTCTGAAACGAGCAGCAATTACTTTTTCGCCATCGCCACCAGGAACTAAAAGCTGGTAAGAAGAAGCCACGGGTTTCCAATCACGCTCACTTTTAAAAATCATTTCAGTGGCACCTTCAACTTCTATGTCGATATTTACCGTATTACTTTTTGCAAATCTTTTCCCTTTCTCTATCGTGATTTTCGGCGACTTTGGAGGCGTAGTATCTAAGATGATTTCATCGCGGACAGGCTCAGTGGCATTTCCCGCCATGTCCATATATTGAACGTAAATTTCTTTTTTGCCATCTCCTGCGGGAAGTTTGTAGGCAGATATTTGTTCTCTGTAAGGTCCCCATTGCGATTGGTAGAAATCTGCACGTGAGCTAATACGCATTTTGGTTGCCTCAATAGCACTAAGTTCAAGAGGTACAATGCGCATTTTATTGTTGGTATATTCTAAGCCGCCATTAATTGATATGCTTGGCTCCTGAGGGGGAGTTCTGTCGAGTTCAATCATGGCAGATTCTACCTCCGAAACATTACCGGCGGCATCTCTAAATTTTACATAAACAGTTTTAAGCCCATCTTCAGATGCAGTAAACCTGTAACTCATCTGAGGTTGATAAGGAATCCATGTTACCCCTTGGAAACTACTTTTGTCGCTCACTTGCATTTCTTTAGCCCCACGAGCTAAGAGCCTGAGCATTACTTTTCTATCCGGATTGTTAGTTACAGTTGCTCCACCATCAATCGTTATTACGCCTGAAAGCTGCTGAGCAAATGCGCCGTTTATTACTATTAAAAAAACAACAATTAGTAGCGTACGTAACTTCATAGCACCACTTTTATATTTATAAGTATGAGCAATATCACTCTGATTATGTTTATAACGGGAAAAATTTAAATTTCTGTTGACTACCGTATAGTTAATTTTACACATTCAGTTTTCTAATCATTTAAAAGTTATTTTAAATAGCGATTAATATGCAAATTTAAGCTTTCTAGGCGATTTTTTATTTCCAAAAGCCTAAATACTTTAAGCTGAAAGGAGAAGAAACATATCCAAACAATATACCAACGATACTGCCAAAAACAGAACTAGCCAACCATTACATGTCCGTCCGGATAACGGTACGAATTGGTTTTTACTTTACTACTTAGGGCAAGGGCAAGCGTTAAGGTTCCTACCCTCCCAATATACATTGAGATAATAATGATTGCTTTTCCTGCATCGGAAAGTTCAGAAGTAATTCCCATACTGAGGCCTACTGTTGCAAATGCAGAAACTTGCTCGAATACAATAGGTAAAATGCCAATATTTTCGTTGCCAGATTCGGTGATAGTGAGAAAAAATATTGCGATGATATTGTAGGTAGTAGCAAACATGAAAATAGAGAATGCTTTTCTGATTAAATCATCGGGGATAGTTCTTCTTCCAATTTCTATTCGTTCTTGCCCTTTAATGTTGGCAATAGACGAAAGCGCAATCAGTAAAAAAGTGGAACTTTTAATACCCCCACCAGTAGAACCTGGGCAGGCACCTATAAACATTAAAAAAATTACCATGATAATGGTTGCCTCTTTCAACCCTCCAAAATCCATGGTATTGAATCCCGCAGTTCTAGTTGTTACCGACTGAAAAAAGGCCGTGTTTAAAGCTTCTAAAATTGTACGGTCTGTTAGTTGATGGGCTTCTAATGTCATAAAACCAACTGTGCCAATTGAGAGTAAAATAAGGGTGGAGTATATCGCAATTCTTGTGCTGATTTTCCAGTCTTTCCACGGATTTTTAAATCTTTGCTTGATTTTATCTTTCGTGAAAATATCTTCGATGGTGCTAAAGCCAAGCCCTCCAAAAATAATTAATAGGCTAATAATAAAATGTAAGAAGTACATCCTTCTTATATTAATATCCATATTGTTTTGGTAGAAAAGAGGGGTGTCGTTTGAAAGGTAGTTGGTATACAAACTATCGGGAAACAAACTAAAGCCTGCATTACAAAATGCAGAGATTGAATGAAATGCGGAAAAAAAGATTTTATGTCCCCAATTATTAAACTGTAATTCATTTTCCCACGAAAAATAGATGAGAATAAATCCGGTAAACTCAATTAAAAGGGTAATGATAACTACCCTCCGTAATAATGCAGTTGCCGAAATTAATGATTCGCTACTGAGGTGATCTTGGATAATAGATTGGTGTTTTAAACCGACACCTTTTGCCATAAAAGAAGCAAAAAATGTAGCAAAAGAAACAATACCAATTCCTCCTAACTGAATCAAAAACATAATTACAAGCTGCCCCTTAAAAGTGAAATAAGTACCTGTATCTGCTACGGCTAGGCCCGTTACACATGAGGCACTCACCGAGGTAAAAAGGGCATTTAAAAAAGGCATGTTTTCTCTACCTTTAGTCATGGCAGGAAGCATTAATAAGGCTGTGCCTATTAAAATGAGCACTATAAAACTGGCAATAAAAGTAGTTGCAGGTTTAAGTTCAAGCTCAGATAATTTGGTGCTTACTTTGGTAAGTTCTAGCCCAACAAGAATTACCAAATAAAAACTTAAAAAATGCTGATAGCTTAGTATAGGATGGTTATCGACAAAAAGCTCGATGAGCTGCAATAACATTTTATAGTTAAAAATGTAATTAACTAAGCCATGCAACAACAAGAAAATAATGAGAGAAGCTTCAACCCAAGTTTTTAGGAAAAACTCTTTCCTGTGGATAGAAAATATAAGCCGCGTAAGATAGACTAATCCAAACACAAGGAAAACAATGTCGATATTAGCAAATATATTATCTATCTCTTCGTCGGAGAGTATAAACCCGTAGCGATATATCAAAAGAATTATAGCAACCAAAGCATTAATAGTTGATATTGTCTTTAGAACTGAAAAAGATTTCTCTTTCCAAGTATAAAGCAGATTATTGATTTGTTCTTCTACGCTCGCCATCGAATTTTTTAAGAGAGTCGCTACAATTTAAATGTATGAGTTGATACCATTCTTTTCTTTGGTAATGAATATCAAAAAGGTAGTTTTATTTCATGTTTAAAATATCGAGGTAGGTTTGGAAATCGAGTGCACGTTTTCTCGAAAAATCAGTTTTACTCGACGAAATCATTAATAAACCAGTATGCCCTCTTCCTTCGTAGAACCTATTATTAAACTCTAATTGTAAATCCCTCATTTTTAGCCAAGCAATTTGTTGTTCTTTCAGGTTTTCTTGTTCGGCGGGGGTAAGTTGGCGCATCAAGATATCATACAGCCTTTCCATTTCGGTAGTCCATTCTTGGTATCCTTGCAAATCGCATTCAATTAAACCTAAAGTAGTGGGGTTTTCGGTTTTACAAGCGGAAATTTTTTGGTCGATAGGTGGCTCGCTACTCATTTCCGATTGGGCACTAGCATAAACGCTAATACTTAATGTTACACAAACACATAAAAAAAATCTTATCATCTTATCCATATTTTCAATTTTAATAATTGGTTTCTTTGATTTAATTTTTTTTACCTTAACGAAGATAAGGAAACCACAAAGAAACGCATTCACGAAGTTCTATCATTCTCTTTAATAAGTAAAGTTTTTCTGACGGCAAACTTAAATGATTGGTTTGTTTAAAACATAAGTTTTAAATTAGTTTTCAGTAGTGAACACAAAGTAAACACCCATAATAAATGCTCTTTCAGATTTATAACAACCTAAAAAATCACCTCAAAGATGCTCCTTTAAAGTGGCTAATCAAGGTTTCAACGTGGTGTGTATTGCTTTTTATACTCTTTATAGTACTATTTAAGGTAACTGAAGAGGTCAGTTGGGAAGAATCGCTCTGGCAGGCATGGCAAACTTTTACCACCGTAGGGTACGGCAACCAACCTGCCCAAACTTCGGCGGGAAGGTTCGTAACCATGTTAATTAGCACGCTAGGGATTGCCTTTGTAGGTGCTTTATTTTCCGCAGCATTCGATTATAAGCAACATCTTAGAAATTTAAAAACAACAGGTCAAATGAAAAACCCATTTAAAAACGGATATGTAATTTTTAACTTTCCTGGTGTTGCCACAGCACTTAGTTTGGTAAGAGAGTTACGGGCGGTAGAGCAAAATGTAGGGATTTGCATTGTCGATAGCCGCTTAGAACAACTTCCAGGAGCTATTACCAATCTTCCTAATATTCACTTTGTGAAAGGGGATACTATTAGGAGGGAGACTTACGAAATGGCAAAAATTGATGAAAACAAAGTAGTGCTTATTTTTCCAATTGACCGAAATGCTTCTGAATCTGATGCAGCCACCAAAGTAATTGTAGATTTGGTTTCTAGGTTTGTTTCAAACACAAAGACCCGAATTATTCATGTTTTGGTCGATTCTGCTAACGGTTGGATGTTTGAAGGTACTGATGCCACGCATATAATTTCCGATTTAGAAATTTTAGCAATTGTTCAAGAAAGCCAAGACCCTTACTCAGCAGAAATTATTGAAACGCTCTTACAAAATACGAGTGGTGCCAACCCTCAAACCTTTAAGCCAACTAAAACGAAAGGTTGGACTTGGGGGCAACTTGCCGAGCGTTGTATCGCAACTTCTCAAAGAACAGGAATTTCGTGCAATTTATTTGCCTTGGTGCAAGATGGTGAAAACATGACTTGCCCTAACTTTGATATAGTTATTAAAGAAGACGCTTTACTTTCTATAATCGCTTTCAACGATTTTGATTGGCAAAATTTTGAAAATGAGATGCTAAAATAGACAATATGGAAATCAGTAATTCAGACTTCTTATCACTCAAAAAAGTATTTGCTCCTGTTGAGTTCACCGAAGAAATGGAAGGCTATTTCCGAGAAGTCGAGAAGTCGAGAAGTAGGGGATTATAACTTCTACAAAAAAAGTACTTTTATTACCGAAGCAAGAATGACAGAACGCTATCTGTTCTTTGTGTTAGAAGGTATACAAGCCATTTACTTGATGGATAAAAATGGAAACCAAGGGGCAATGGATTTCACCTTCGACCATGAAATTTCTGGCATATATAATTCTTTGATAACCCAAACTACTTCAAAATATTCCTTGGAGGTACTTGCCGGGTAGCAAAATGTCGGCAATTTCACACGAAAACTATTGCCAACTCTTTAATAAGTTTCCCATTTTTAATTTATAGGCGAGGCTAGCTATTCGTAGAGCGAACCGCCACAGGCAGGGGCTTCGCAAAATAGAGTCGCTCACCAAAACTGCCAAAGAACGTTATCAAGCATTTATAGAACGATGCCCTCCCCAACTCAAAAAATATTCCACAGAAATACTTTTTTTTAAGTACTTAACGTAAGGTTTTTATTTAATTATTTCATAATCAACTAACTCACCCGTCATTGCGAGTAGAGCGAAGCAATCTGCCAGTAAAATGGCACCCCTCCAACAGTTTGCTTCACGCAACTACACAACCCATCCTTCAGTTCGCAAAGACGGTTTTTAAGAGAGGGTTTATTTTTAATTTCTGAAACCCTCACGTTACTTACTAAAAAAAATCCTACCTCCTTAAAAGGAAATAGGATTTGATATATGATATGCCCTGTTTCAATACATTAGAATTTATCCCTGATGTTGGTCTCTCAACAAATCGTTCACTGTTTTTACAGGGTTAAAAGTAACGATAGGCACTTCTACAAAAATGGTATTCCAATGCGCCATTGCCCCGTTCCACAAGCCGGGAAGCTCCTGTGCTTTCAAATCCTTACCATCTTTCGATTTCTCTGTGATAAAGCCTGTTTTGGGGTCTCTAAATTTTAGTAAGTTAAATTTAGCACCTTCGCCATTTTTTACAGTACAAACCAAATCGACTGGGTTAAAATGGGTAGCATCTTTTATAATTTTAGCTTGCGCAGCATCGTCCATATCTATTTGGGCACTTTCTACAATTTGAAGTGCCACTGTATTTTTAGTGTTTTTCACCCAAAAAGGACCGCCACCCGGTTCGCCTTCGTTTTTCACCATACCGCAAACTCGCAGGGGTTTATTCAGCTTTTTGATGATAAGATTACTTTTTGCCACTGGGCTCAGTGCATCAAAATGTGGGGGGATGTCTATTCCTAAAGTATTGATAGCAAAAGCTTTAGCAGCATCAATTAAATCATGGTTTT
>CAZFQW010000146.1:0-7881 GCA_964521225.1 uncultured Roseobacteraceae bacterium | reverse complement strand
TAAGTACCACGAATGAATGGGGAGGGATAATAACGGGATCTTCAGAAATCATTTTTTTATTAGTGATTTCATTATTCCTTCCATCGGCGAGTTGCCAGTTTTTTAAATCAATATAAAATTCAGAATTGTTATATAATTCTACAAAATCTACGCCTCCGGGCGGTGGATTAAATAATATTTCACTAATTAAGATTTGATTTATTTCAGCTTTTTTCACTCTTGAAAAAAAGATTTTCCCCGTATTTCCCAAGGTGTTCCCTGCGCAGTCTTGTAAATTCTGAATTTGAAGCGAATATCTTGTTTTGAAGGCAAGCGAGTCCGTCAATATAATTAAAAAGCTATTGGAATTATCTTTATTTATAATAATATTTTTTATGTCAACCACAGGGTCAATTATATAATTCCCGAAAACAACGGATAAGCTATCCAAAGGTTCGTTGGCAGTAATAAATAGAGAATCTTTAGACATGGTAATTACCGATACAATAGTGGGTGGCGCAATGTCCACAAAGGTATTTGTAATTGAGTTAGGGGCATTAGGTGTTCCACCCTTTACATCGGCAGATGCACTCCAGTTTTGAGGTGTATTACACGAGAAATTTGGGTCTATCCGTTCCAAACTCCAACCTCCTGAAGATTTGCTTTCATCTCCATACCACGATTCAGCATAATTCACTTGGTCAATCACTTTACCCCTAGAGTTGGTAAGTAAAAGGGATTCGCCAGTGTTGTTTAAAGAAATGAAATTTGGAATTGCAATTGGCTGATATTCATTTAATTGAATTGCACCTGAGGAGGAGGTCAACACAATAAAACCCTGAGGAGGAATGAGTAAAAAAGGCAAGGTAGAAGCGGATGTCGCATCCAATATTTGAAAGCCTTCCAACTGTAAATACTGCTCGGTAGTGTTTTTGAGTTCAATGTATTCCGCTTCGGGCAGCCCAACGGCAGGCGAAGGGTCAGCCATAATTTCGTTGAAAATTACTTCACCTTTTTGAGGGATTTTCCCTCGAATAATTTGTAAAGTGGTATCTAAAGAAATTCCTTTACAGGAAAATAAATTATTTAATTTTAGTGTGTAAGTAGTTCCTTCTTCCCAAGGATTACTGACTTGCAGCAGCACACGCATTGGAGAGGTAGAAATAACCGTATTTATGCCATTTCCACTGAATTGATAATTTGCTAAATCGTCTAAAGAAAGGCTATCCATTTTCTGATTAAAGGAAATAGATAATTGATTTTCTGCAATTAAACGCCACTGCTCAATTGCCAACGGTTTGGTTTGTGTGTAAATGCCATTTCTTGAATTTTCTGTGCCTGGAGTTCCCCCATTTGGGTGTATAGAACCTGCCCAATTTTCTTCAAAATTTTGGCAAGCAAAATTCTCCGTCCTAATCATTTCTAATGCCCATCCGCCTTTCGCCTTTTCGCTCTCTAAAAACCAATCATCTTTATAATCAACGTTAAAAATAACCTCTCCCTTAGGAGAAATAAGTGATAAAGATTCGCCCGTATTACTCAAAGAACGCCAATTTTTAAGTCCCATTACCGGACCATAGGCCTGGAAAACAGCCTCATCGCCCTCTCTACACAGAATAAGGTACTCTGCGGGATTGAGCAAGTAAGGCGCTAAAATTGCTTCGCCTGTTGCGTCTTTAAAAACCACGCCTTGCAGGGCTTGCGCTTGTGTGGAAGTATTCAATATTTCGATGTATTCTGTGTTAGAAAGGGCGGTCGTTTCATTGGGATTTGCCATTATTTCGGTAATAATGAGGCTACCAACGGGAGGGGGAATAGCTCTTTTTATATCTAAATTAATAGTGTTAATTATATTATTCGCTAAATCTTTTAGGTTTTGGATGGAGAAAATATAGGTATTTTCAAATAACAACTGGATGTTAAACTTTAAAATAATTTTATTAGGTTGCGAATTATCAAAACTAATTTCTATCGGGTTAATTCCATTTAATTGATAATGATTGAGTGCCTCGGCAGTGGTTTTTTCAATGGGTTCATCAAAGGTTAGCTGAATGCTCTGACTATCTAAAATTACGGCATTAACGACTGTAGGCGGCTGTTTATCGAACCGAATCGTCCGAAATTCTTCTGTGCTAATACTTCCGTTTTGAAGTTGAATATTTCCAATTCGTAAATCTAAATTTTGATTTTCTGCTAAATCAGCAGAGAAAAATAAGCGTACTAGTGCTTCGTTTTCAGTATCTCGGTTTGCTGCAACAGGAAAGATAGAGGGGGTAATTTCGTATTTATTAATATCATTGGCTGAATTACCTTCTACTTTTATATTAAATAAAATTTCTACCTGTTGTAGGCTTATCATGCGAGCCGAAGAAATACTACTTTGCAATTGAAAAGATTTATTTTGTATGGGAATTATCTGATTATTTTCATCTTCTAAATTCTGAGCGTTAATGCTATAATTTTGCCCGAAATTGAGTGCATTCGCTAGGCTGAGTTGTACTTTCCAAGGTTCGCTATTATTTAATTCTGCGGTATTGATAGCTCCAACTCCAGAATAATTATCTGTAATTTCGGCGGGAATTTCCTCTAAATTTCTGGAAAAAATAAGTTCTAAAAGGGTAGGGGAGAGCACTTCAATTTTCACGAGCTTGGTTGCCGAATTATCAAAATTAAAATCAGTCGGATTCAGCATATTTCCGCTATTATCCTCGATATTAAAGGTGTTAAGTGTAAGCGGCGAATTGGGTAGAGTAGTACCAAATTCTAGCAAAACTTTTTGCGGGAGTCCTTCTAAAAATTGTACGTTATTGGGGTTTCCAACATCTAAAACAGAATAATTATTAATTGCAGTGCCTGTGATTTCTTTTAATTGTTCCGAAAATTCGACCATTAAAAAACGATTTCCTATTACTTCTGTTTTTGTGATTTTTGGGGGAATTAAATCGAATACAAACAGTCGGTTATTAGAAGTGAAACGGTTACCGGCGAGGTCGGAAATATTAATTGCTCTTAAATTGTATTCAACATTAGGGATGAGGGCATTTGCGAGTGTAAGCGTTACTTCCCTTGGGTGATTTGGGTTTAAAAATGCTTGTGTTGGAAAACCAATATTGGGTGTAATTTCATAATGATTGAGGGTTTGCGCAGAAATAGCTTCGACCGCTTCGGAAAATACTACTTTAATTTCCGTGGCAGAAACGGCAGTAACGCCGTCGGTTTCTATTCTAGGATTGCGGGTATCGTACTCAAAATCTATGTTTAATGTGCTTAACAGGGCATTTCCTTGGGTGTCTTCAATATTTTGTATGGCTAATATTATGTTTTGGTTTTTATCAAAATTATCGGTAAAAACTAATAAAACAGAATGATTTAAATGATTGTAAGAAGCAGCAATAGGCAAGCTATTTTTATCGAGTTCTTCGTAATTACTAATGTTTTCGGCAATCAATTCATTTAGAGGTTCATCAAAAAATAATAAAAGGGAATTAGGCGCAATTACTTCAATTTTATTGAGTTGAGGAGGGAAAATATCTTGGAAAATAAAAGGAAAAATAAGAGGTGTGGCAATCGTATTTCCGCTTAAATCGTTAATTCCAACAAGGTTTAAAACATAATTTTGTCCGAAAGTGAAATTATTGGGGAATTCAAGAATTAATTCGTTTGGGTTTATGCCTAAATTGGCACTTGTGGGACTTCCAACGCCATTATTTACGTTATACTGGCTGAGTGTTGCAATAGAGGTAGGTTCAATAGCTTCATCGAATTTGATTTGAATACTGTTCGTATTTTTTGCAGTGATTTCATTAATTGTAGGCGGTGTTATATCTGGGGGAAAATAAGTAAAATTCGCATTCAGAGGGAAATTTGAATGAATACTTTCTCCTGAAGTGGAAATTAAATTAGCAATTGATAGCGTGTGTGTTACGTTATCGGGGAAAGGGTTTTGGTACACTAAAGCTACTTTTTTGGGGTCGCTTATATCGGCCGTGGCGGAAACCAAAACATTGGCGGGGCTAATGGTATAATTGCTTAAATTACTAGCAGATACATTGGTTAAATCTTCCCGAAAATTGAGTGTAATAGTTGTATTATTATCTGCCGAAATTGTGGCTAAACTTGGTGTTTTTTCTATTAAAAAATTATCGAAATAAAAATCATCCCTTCGGTTGTTGGCAGTATAGCGAATTTGCGCCCCAAAAAAATTGGCAGAGGCAAAGGTATTGTCGTTCACCACGCCCTCTAAGGCATTATTGATATAGATGTACCAATCTCCGTTCGACTCTCTGATGACCGTAAATTGGTTTTGCGACTGGAAAAGTCCCGTGGTTGCGCCCGTAAATAGTTCGCTAAGGTTTGCTGCCGACTCTGCCCCATCTTGTTTCCAAAGCGAAACATTATCTCCAACTTTGAGAAAATACGCCTGCAAAGCACCATTTAAGTCGGCGGCAGAAGCGGTTAAATAAATGCGTGCATCGTTGTTAGCGACAGGGGTATTAAAATCAATTTCTACTGTAAAATGCCAAAGGGTGCGTGTTGTATTAAAGTTGCTCACGGAGAAAGGCGTGGAAATCCAAGCACGGCGTGTTCCTGAACCTCCTGTAGGCAAATTGGTGGTTAACTGCCCTGCATTTACCTGAAAGGCAAAGCCGCTGCTTACTGTGTTGTCGCTACTCCAAGGAGGGGTACTACTTAAATCGGTATCGGTAAAATCGTCTTGTATTAACTGAGCTTGGCTAGCATTAAAAGCAAATATTGCTACAATAATGAAGAAGGATAGGAGTTTCATTTGAAAAAAAAGGTTAAAGAAATAATGTTTAACGAATCAAATTAAAACGTACTTTAAGATACTACCTTTTTTATGAAAAACCTCGTACAAACGGTAACGTAGCGGTTAATTCATCTTTTTGAAACCATTTGCTTTTACTACATTTAACTACGGACGTGCAACTTGTCAAATACTACCGTTCTATTTCATTAAGGTTGTCTCTTCCTCAAAAAAGGTACTAAAGCAGTAAGAGCATGTTTAAGTTTTTGTAAGCATTTGAAAATAAGAAATTTAAAGAGCGCAGGCACGAAAATCCAGCGGGGGTTAGGGTGGGTATGAAGGGTGGAAGCTTTGGATTTTCTTGATTTTTTGGTTCGTTTTTCATCAAGGAAAAATGAACAAATGCTAAGACAACGTTACACAAATTATTATTTTATGATAATTCGTTTTTAAGAAATTAAATTTTTAAACATGCTCTAAATAAAAAAGCCTTCAACAATTCATTGTTGAAGGCTTTTTTATGAAATCATCTGACTATTTCCAGATCCACTCATTTTTTTCTAGGTTGAAATAGCTGATTTTTCCGGCAGATTCTAGCCTTATAATTTTTCCGTTAATAGGGCTAATCAATTCATAGTTTCCTTCTGAAAGAGGCTTGCCACTTTTATCGAGCAAACCATAGAGCCGATTAATTTTTACGCTGAAAGTATTATCCTCATTTACAACTACATCCTCAAAAGTTACCGAAGTGAGCACAGTACCATCTTTCCCAATCATTTTCCAAGCACCTTCAACAATTTTTTCCCAGCCGATGTCCATCATGGCATTTCCTGCGCCTAAATCTTTGGTTCTTTGGTTGCCATAAAGCTGAATGTACTCGTTGCGTTTCCCTCTGCTAAAACGGACTTTGCTGGTAAATTCTCCTTTTTGCCCCGAACGACGGGTCAGTTCCCAAAGTTCGCCACGTTTGGCAAAGGCAACATTGCCAACAAAGGGGGTTACGGCATCGTGGCGTTGGAAATAAGCAGGGGTTCCATTGGGTTTTATGTGGTAAAATCCTTTTATATCTTCCACAATAGCTCGCTCTGAACGAAAGCCCTCGGTAATTTTCCCTTCGAGCTGAAAACTGCCAAGATTTTCGCCTTTTCCATTAATAATTTGGGTAACATCTACAATGGCGTAGCCACCTTTAAACGAATCGGCAGACCTAAATGTATGCGGGATTACGAGCTTTCCACTTTTATCGACATAACCCCACTTTTGGCGTAGCATTACTGCCGCTTTGCCCTCTGAAAAATCACTGGCTTTTTGGTAAATGGGTTCAACCACCCAATTCCCTTTTGTGTCGATAAAGCCCCACCGACGTTCAAGGACTTTCTTTGCATCTAATTGAGCAACGGCAAGTCCATCAACAAATGCGCGAATCTCCCTAAAGATAAATTTAGTGAGCAGTTTTCCCTCTTTATCAATGAGTGCTTGCTGTTCTTTATTTTTTACTACGCCCACGCCTAAAAGCGGCGAAGTCCAGGTGTAATCGTACTTGTCCGATTGATTGAAAGAACCGTTGAAAGCTTGTTTTTCGGTAGATAGATTCTGTTCGGAAAGTTGACCCTCTCCGTTAACGGCGTAGGTTTTTTCGGCTCTGTTGAGCATCTGAATGATTGCCTTATCGGTTTTGGGCAAAAACCTCAACCCCTCGTATACAAAAGGAATGACGGTTTCATTTTTCAGGTTGATGGCACCCCATTTTCCCTCTTTTTGGGCAAGGGCAATTCCCTCTCTAAATGCTGAAAGTGACTCGTAGGCAAAAGGGATTACAGCGGTTGCCTTGTGGTCCATGTAACCATATTTCCCCTCTTTTTTGGCGAGGGCAATACCACTGCTATCTGCCCAAACCTTTTCAAAATCTTCGCTGATTTCATCAAACAAAACTGGGACTACCTCTTGCCCGTGATGATTTACATATCCAAAGCGTTCCTCATTACTTACTTGGGTAATTCCTTTGTTCAATTTCCAAATCGTTTCAAAATCATCTACAAAAAAATAAAGCGTTGGCAGCACCGCTGTACCTTTATAATCGAAATAGCCCACTTTGCCCTCTTTTCTTACCATGCAAAGCCCTTGTTGTTCTTTCCAAACCTTGGCGAAATCCTCAATATAATCGTATTCTGGCGGGATGATGAAACTGCCCGTTCGGCTTACATAGCCCTGTTTTGTATAGAGGATGCGGATTTGCCCTGCTACTTCTTGCACCTCTCTGCCTCGCCCAACCCACGCAATGCCATTTTGGAAAGGCTCCATTTTTTCCACCTCAATTTTGGTGGGGATAAGCACTTTTCCTTTTTTATCAATCAGCCCGAATTTACCATTCTGAACAATGGGAGCTTCTCCATTTACAAAATCGCCAATGGCTTGGAATGCGTACGGAATTACCAGCTTGTTTTGAAGGTTCACTGCTCCCCATCGGCCCCTGCTGCCGTTGCCTTTTTTTACACGGAACAGCCCTTCTTGTGGTGGCGCAATGCCGTCGTATTCAAAAGGAATCACCGTTTTGCCTGTTACATCCAAAGCACCAAATGTGTTATCGAGCTTGGCAATGGTGTGCCCTTCCTGAAAGTCGCTGACTACTTGGTATTTCGGGGGGATAATTACTTGCCCATTGGTATTGACAAAGCCATACTGATTCAGCGTTTTGAACCATGCCAAGCCCTCGTAAAAATCGCCGATGTCGGTAACAGGGAAATTCTCACCACCCGACGACATTTCATCAATAATTAACCCTTCTTTATTTACTAAACCGTCCCAAAGTGTATCTAGGGTAATGCGTGCAAAGTTACCAGCTTGGTAATCGATTAATGAAAGGTCTTTTGCGGGAACCTCGAACAAGATTTTAGCATTTCTGTCGTCAATCAAATAAGTAATGGTTTTCTCCTCAGGACCATCCATAAAACCCACGGAAAGCCCTGTTACCGAATCGGCAGATACATTGTAAAATAATTTCTCTGCGCCCAACAGATTACGCCCTGTACCGTCTTGCAGAGCAAACCGATAATCCACTTTTACCCATCTAGGTGTTTTAGCATCGGGGTTTTTTGCTAAAATTTCTTTTCTATTTCTGTTTTGTAAAGCGAGCTGAT
>CAZFQW010000145.1:0-7897 GCA_964521225.1 uncultured Roseobacteraceae bacterium | reverse complement strand
TCTGTAATTATAGCCTCATTAAAAGCAGGTTCTATTACTTCTTCCTTAGGCTTATCGTTGGCTTTTGTAGGTTTTTCTGCTGTCGAATCAGCATTTTCTTCAGTAGGAATTACTACTTCGCTAGGAGATTCTTTCCCAAATCTTACCCTCAGCATAATCTCGTGTGAGTTTCTGGCGTAGGGGCCAAAACCACTAGTGCCATACTCGTAGCCATATCCTATGTAGAACCGCTTGTTAATTTCGGCACCGGTACTTACCAGCAAACCAAAGTCTGAACGGTAACCTACGGCTAGTTTAAATTGCTTATTCCATTCTGCGGAAATAAGCGCATCGACTTGGCCGGGTGCAATAGTAGCAAAACGGTAGGTAAGGATGGGCTTAAACTCTAGTTTTTCGTTAGAAGTAGGAATTCGGTACGAGGCAATTAGCGTAGTGTGGCTGAAAGCACGAGTTACCAGTTCGTTTTCGCTACTCCCCCTAATGTCGTCAAATAAGTAATAGGTAGAGAGTCCGGCTTCAAATTTATCGTACTTAAACAACACTCCAAAGTTGGCATCACCTTCGGCTTTTCCGTCTCTTTGCGTAAGTACTAAATCGTTTTGGTCGGCTGTAGTTAAGTCTCCGAAATCAATATTATTCACTACAATCCCTGCCGATACCCCAAAATTAAGACTTGCCTTCTCGTTAAACTTTGCTGTATAGGCATAGGCTGCTCTTATGCCTGTTCGTGTCAGAACTCCTGTTTTGTCTCTCATAATTACCCCGCCGGTTGCCGAATTTTTAAGCTCAAGGGGCATGTGGAACGTAGCCACCATGGTTTCGGGATGCCCTTCAAAACCTGCCCATTGACTGCGGTAATGCAAGTGTGCTATTGGGCCATTTTCTGTTCCTGCATAGGCGGGGTTGATTAAAAATAAATTTTCATACTGTTGGTTAAACAATGAAAACTGCTGCGCTTGAGCACTCACCGTAACCCCTGCTAGTATTACTAATGATAGAATTAACTTTTTCATATCTTTTAAATAATTAGTTTTTTGTAACATGGATTAACGGAAAAGATTCATTGTACCAGTAATTACACTGCTGCCATCGTTTGGTTCGATAGCAAAGTAATAGACACCTTCGGGTAGCTGATTCCCTTTTGCTGTGCCTTGCCAGCTATTATCATATCCCCTCGTTCTGAATACTTCAATGCCCCATCTATCGTACACAATAATTTCGGCATTGGGGAAGCGTTGAATGTTTCTGATAACCCAAGTATCGTTTTGCCCATCGGCATTGGGGGTAAGTACCTTATTAGGCACTAGTTCAAACTCGTCAATTACTGTAATTGTAACTGTTGCTGTTGCGGTACAGCCATTTATATCCCTTCCTATTACCGTGTAAGTAGTAGTTTCAGCGGGAGTTGCAACAGGGTTGGCAACATTAGGGTTGTCTAAACTTTCCGCAGGGGACCACTGATATTCAGCAACGCCAGAAGCTTGCAGCGTAATGCTTTCACCAAGTTCGATACTTGTATCTTCATTAACTACTAAATTCACTTGGTCGAGCGAGTTAATTGCCGCTTCTACCGTAGTTTGGCAGCCCGTAGCCGAACGTACAGTAACGGTGTAATTGCCCTCTGAAAGCCCTGTAAACCGGCCTGCACTTTGGAAATTCCCCGTAGTTCCTAACCTAAAGGTTGCTCCCGCACCGCTTGTTACTGTAATTACGCCTTCGCAATTTTCGCCACTCACAGTTACTTGTGCCAAAGGTTGTTGGTTGGTATAAGTGATGCTGTCGGTAGCAGCACAACCTGCGCTGTTCATTGCCACTAGGAAATATTTACCACTTTCTGTTACAGAGACGGAGGCAGTTTCATTGCCAACAGCTACGTTATTTAAAAACCATTGGTAGGTAATACCACTTTCTTCTCTTGCAGAAAGCGTTGCTGGTCCGCAGGTGGAGATAGTCCGCGCTGTATTTAAGAAGATGGTTGGAGCATCCTGTATTTCTACATTTACGGTTGCCGCTGCGCCTGCAAAACAAGAAGGCGGATTGCGGAGAGTTACCGTATAAGTACCCGATGCGGTTACTGTAATTGTGCTATTAGTTGCTGAAAGCCCATTTCCGTTGAAAGTCCATAGGTATTGGAAATCGCCAGGAATAGAAACATTGGCAGAAATAACACCCGTTTCGCAGAAAGTTACCACCTCTGTATTGGTAGTTATATTAATGGTAACTGCTTCGGTAGCCCGTAGTTCGGTACTTGCCGAAACCGTTCCCTCGCCACAACCCGGGCGGCGAACTACCACTCTGTAAAATCCTGGCTGCGTTGCTTGGAACGTTTGTAAAGTAGAAACATTAGAAATATTGCTGTAAACACCGTTAGCGGTTTCGCTAAACTGCCATTGGTAACTTACATTGTTTTGCGCTGCTGCGGTAAGGGTAAGTACATCGCCTTCGCAGAAAGATAATAGCGTTCCTTCCACCACAGCGGCTTCCGGTGCCTCACCTTGCGTTATTTCAATAATTTCCGATTCTATAGAACCTGCCGAGCAACTAGCGTTTGATACACGTAATTTATAAAAACCAGGTGTTGAGGTTGTAAAAGAAGTCGTTTGCCCTCCTATTGCAGTAACGGCTTCAAAAGTACCTTCTCTTGCCGTGGAGAACAACCATTGGTAGGTATCGCCACTGCCCAACGATTCCCCAAATAGGGTAACAAAGCCTCCTTCGCAAAAAGCGAGTGATGTACCACTGAGTAAATTCACCGTTGGCTCATTAATAAAACGAACTTCTACGGCTTCGGAGGTATTTGCAGCAGGAACACAATCTTGGTTGTTTACTCTTACTTTATAAAAACCTGCCTGAGTTGCCGATAAACTCACACTATTGATTCCAATACCACTAAACGTACCTTCTTGTGTGGATGAATATAACCATTGATAGCTTGCCCCTTCCACCGAAAGTGCGGAGAGAATAGTGTTTCCGCCTTGGCAAATAGATAGTGTTTGCCCCGCTTGAACAATGCGTGCAGGTGGCCCTTGTATTTGTCTTATTTCAATGGTTTGAGATTGGCGACTTGTGGTAGTACAAGAATTATTTGTTTCAATTACACGATAAAAACCGGGTAAAGAGGCTATTAAACCCGCATTATTTCCTACTACTCGGTACACTCCATTCAGTGTTTCTGAGTATTCCCAACGGTAAGAAGAGTTTCCGAGAATGGATTCATCAATTTGTAATGTGGTAAACCCGCCTTCACATAAATCAATCACCGAAGGATTTAGAATTCTTGCGGGTGGCCCGTCGGTAGAAATCACTACAATAGGTTCAGAAATATTTACCGAGGTAGGACAACTTGGGTTTGAGACAATCGCCCTATAAAAACCGGCTTGGTCGGTAGTAAGAACGGAATTTGTAACGCCCTGCCCTTGGAATGGCGTATAGTTCCCGTTAATTGTTGTTGAAAACTGCCATTGGTAAGTATTGCCGACATTATACTCGGCAGAAACAAATGCTTGGGAACCAATACAAAAAAATGCAGTATCGCCTTGCGTGATTTCGGCTCTTGGCAAAGAGCGTTCTTCAACATAAATGGCGACCGCAGTATCAATTGGGGTGATGTTAGGGCAATATCTATTGGTGATTTCTACACTGTAATACCCCGTTTTATTTACCTTAATTGAGTCCGGATTTGTGCCAATTACTTCAAAAGTGCCTTCCTGTGTTGGTGAGTAAAGCCATCTAAAAGAATTACTCACAGGAATGCCCGAAAAGGCATAAAGTGTTACTCCTTCGGCACTACAAAAATCGGTTTGAGGGTCTGGCTCAATCGCAGCGGCAATATCGCCTACTTCAAAAACAGCTAACGGCGCAGATTCTGCCGTAGCTATTGTACAGGTGTTAGAAGTTACACTCAACTTATAAAAACCTGTTCTTTTGGCTTGGTAATTTACATTGTCGTTATCGCCTTCTGCTGCTGCAAATCCTCCTGAAGGGCTAGTAGAAAATAGCCATCTGTAAGTGGTTTCGCCCGTTACACCAGGCGTGATTGTACTAGTTAAAAGTGTACTATCACCAGGGCAGAAAAAGCTGCTTCGAAAATAATTAATGGTTACAATGGGGGTTTCTTGCTCTTTTACCTCTATAGGTTCAGAGGTGGCAGTGGCTACTGCGCAATCATTATTTGTAACTACCACCTTATAAAATCCTGCTTGAGAGGTGGTAAGTGCACTATTCGTTCCTCCACTTAGGTTCGTATAAGTACCCGTAGAAGTGGTTGAAAACTGCCATTGATAAGTATTTCCAGTAGTTTCTGTAACATTGAGTGTTACTTGTCCTCCCGGACAGAATGCAGCAACAGTACCTTCCTCGATAGTTACATCGGGTGTTTCTAGCACTTTAGCTGTTACCGACTCTGAGATCACTTCACCACTAGCGCAGCTCGGATTTGAGAGCACTACACGGTAAAATCCTTCGGCGGTTACCTCGTAAGTGTTTTCGTTGTTGGTGCCTGTTGCAGCCGTGTAAGTACCATCAATAGTAGCAGAAAATTGCCATTGGTAGGTGTTTCCTGCTACCGGTTCAACACTTAATGTAGTACTAGAACCATTACAGAATTGGATTGTATTATCCTCTATTTCTGCAACTTCAATAATTTCCGCAGAGGGGCCATCAATAAATTTAATTTCAACAGCATCGGAAGTAGTACTTGTGGTAACACAATTAACATCTGTAACAATTACCCTATAGAAACCTGCTTGTGTAGCTGCATAAGTATTTGCGTTGGTTGCTCCCGGAGCAGCAGTAAACGTTCCCGTTGCGGTGGGGGAGGTTTGCCACTGATAACCCTCTGCGCCAGCGGGAACGGTTAATACGATGGACTGACCGGCACAAGCTGAAATTTCGCCTCCTACTAAATCGGGATTAGTAATTGTACCATCGGGTGCATTTACGATTTTTACTTCTACTTTGTCGGCAATAGAGGTGGCCGTGGCACAGGCGGCATTGGTAATTCTTACTCGATAGAAACCCGCTGTACTTGTGGTGTAACTATTGCTGTTAGTGGCTCCTGTAGCCAAACTGTAATCGGCTAAATTGTCTGAATCGGTTGAAGAAAATAACCACTCGTAGTTAGTTGCCCCTGCTGCTACACTTAAGGTAATCGATTCGCCCGTACAGGCTGTAATTACTCCCCCGTTAAGCCCTGGCGTTGTGTAGGTAGCGTCGGGAGCATCTAAGAACTTCACCTGAACTTCGCCAGAGATAGAAGTAGCGGTAGTACAGTTGTTATCGGTTACTCGTACTCTAAAGAAACCTGCATCTGCTTCGGGAATAGTAATTGACTCCGTAGTTTCTGGGTACGACACATATCCTGAAATATTGCTTTGAGATGAGCTTGCTCTGAACCATTCGTAAGTATCGGCACCTGGGGCTACGCTTAAGGTAACCGTTCCACCTATACAACCATTGATTATCCCTCCACCGCTAATTCCAGGGTCGGTAAATGTGGAACTAGGGCCATCCTGAATAATTACTTGTACTTTATCAGATGTTGCTGTGGCTACAGTGCAACTGTTGTTGGTTACTCTCACTCTATAAAATCCGGAAGTAGAAGGGGAGAAACTCGGAAGGTTAGCAGCACCTGCTACAAGAGTGTAGGCTTGTACATCATCCGAAGAAAATAGCCATTCATAGGTATCGGCACCCGCAGCTACCGATAAAGTGGCTGTTTCGCCTATACAAACAGAAAGTACATCGCTGATAATATCAGTATTCGTAAAACTAGGATCGGGAGCATCTAAGAACTGCACTTGCACTTCTGGAGAGATTGCCGTTGTAGTTGTACAGTTATTATCGGTTACTCTCACTCTATAGAAACCAGCTTGAGACTGGTCTATCGTTAAAGACTCAGAAGTTGCGCTTGGTACTAAAGTATAACTTGCAATATCCGTTTGAGAAGAAGTTGCTCTGAACCACTCGTAGGTATCTGCCCCGGCGGCAACGCTGAGTGTTACTGTGCCTCCAATACATCCGTTAATAATACCGCCTCCGCTAAGACCTGGATTTGTAAAATTAGGATTTGGGCCATCTACTACTTCAAGTTTCACTTTATTGCCTAAGGTTGTTGCGGTGGTACAATCGTTATCGGTTACTCTTACTCTATAAAAGCCACTTTGATTTGCTGAATATATGTTTGTGTTACTGCTTCCCAAAGCGGTTGAATAGTCTGCTAAATCATCTGATTCTGTTGCCGAATAAAACCATTCGTACAAATCTGCCCCGGCAGGTACAGTTAAGTTAATGCTTTCGCCACTACAGATAGTTACGGTACCCGCTGCAATTTCGGGATTGGTAGGGTCTGCAACGGGGGCAAGTACCCTATCTACTTCCACTGCATCAGAAATATTTGAAGTGGGGTTACAAGCAGGGTTTACAACTTGTACTTTGTAGAAGCCTTCGTCGGTTACAGTAAAGGTATTACTTGCCTGTGGTGCTACTACCGAGTTAAAAGTTCCTGTAGCAGTTGCAGAAAAAAGGAGTTCGTAAGTAACATCATCACCCGAATTGGCAATTGCCGAAAGGGTTGTGCTTGTACCACAAAACGGAATGGTTCCCGTTGCTTGAAACTGCGCTAAGGGGCCAGATAAGTTTTCAATTACTTCGGTAGGTGTTGACGTTGCGGAGGCTAGCCCGCAAGCACTCACTGTTAAGGTAACTCTATAAAGCCCTGGAGCATTTGTTTGGTATTCTCTAAGATTGTTTGCCGATAAACCAGTGGGGGCGGGTTCGTAAACCCCCGATGTGGTATTTAGTTTTTCCCAAAAGTAAGTATCTGCTCCTGCGGGCGATGCGGTCAATTGTGCGCCATTCGAGCAGTAAACAACCGTAGTACCCTCAATAATTGCGGCAGTAGGGTCAATTACTTCATCGACAAATACGGCGTCGGAGGTTACCACACAATTACCTTGCGTTACTTGCAATTGATAAAACCCTTCCGTATTTACAGTAATTGTTGCAGCAGTTTCTGTTGCTAGTACAGCGAAACTTCCTGCCACCCCCGAAGGAGAAAACAACCACTGATGCGTTTGCCCTATTTGTACGTCGGTTTGAGTTAAATCGACTGTATTTCCCTCACAGAAAATGGTTGCCGGAGCTTTGTCTATGGTTACCGTAGGAGGTGCCTGTCTGATCAAAATAATATCATCGGTCAGTTCGCAGTCGCCTGCGGTTACCGTAACTTTGTAAGTGGTATTGTCAACGGTTAAATCGGCACTATTCACATTCAATACTTCGTTGGTTGCCCCTGCTACATTTGTAAAATCTGTACCATTGGTTGAAAAAGCCCACTGGTAACTGTATGCAGGGTCAGAAGGAGTAGAAAGTACTGTAACCGAAGTGCCATCATCGCACAAAGTAACATCGGGCGCACTTACATTAATATTTGCCTCTACATTTACTTTAGTAACTACAAAAGCAGATGAAATTTCTTCGCAGCCATTATTGGCAATAACCCTAAATGTTTTGTTGGTTGTTATACTTGCTTCCGTTACATTAAAAGAGGGGGCTGTAGCTCCTACAATGTCTGTAAAGCCTACTCCGCCAGTTTGCTCTTGCCATTGGTAAGAAAATGTCCCCGCCCCTGCAACAATAGCATTCAATGTAATATCTGCTTGACCCACACATATAGAACTAGGGCCATCTACCGATACTGTAAAAGGATCTCTTACTCTTATAATAATATCGTCAGTTACTTCGCATGAGCCGCTGGTAACTACTAGTCGCAACCTTGTATCGGTAGTAATAGGGCTTGTTATGAATGTTGAAGAATTCCCCTCAGGGGCTTCCGTGAAAATAGGTTGAAGGGTAATTGGGTCAAAACCTGAAGGAACTTGCCACGAATAATTGGCTC
>CAZFQW010000144.1:0-7897 GCA_964521225.1 uncultured Roseobacteraceae bacterium | reverse complement strand
TATTTCAGATAAATAAATAGAACAATACCTACGAGAATAAGCTGTTCACACAGTTTAAACTCATTTAACCATACTAAGTTTAAAAAAGTTGTTAAAGATTTTAATTGTCCGAAATTAAGAATTTGTACAATTAAACGATATAAGAACATAATTTCAAGTAGCTTTTACAGTTTTTGTAATAGTAAACTGTTTAATGCTAATTTTCACTATCTGTATACGATTATTAATTTTGACTCATATTAATCGACAGAACAAAAAACGATTAAAAAAAACTATGATGATTAAAAATAGACTACTCTACACGATTTATTTTGTGTTATCGCTTGGTGCTTTTACAAGTTGTACCTTAAACCAGATGACACAACTTGCAGGCGAGCAAGAATTGGAAATAGTTCCTTCTCCCCTCGAATTACACGGGGATTCAGTTCGATTTACCATGTCAGCTAAACTGCCCAACAATATGTTAAAGCCAGGAGCTTTGTATGAGGTAGAAGTAACCTACAAGCCCGAAACGGGCGAAGAACTGTTTTTAGGGGCAGTAACATTTAACCAAGCCGATTATGCAGGAAGCACGGATCAACCAAGTATTTCTCAACGCTTTAGCTTCTTATACAACGATAACCTTGAAAAAGGGCAAGTATATGTAAAAGGGACTATTCGCAAAGACGATAAATTTAAAGAGACCCCAAAAATACCAGTACCTAATGGAGGTATGGGAGTAATTACTACTTCTCGTTTAAGTTTAGCTACTTATTATGTAAGCTATGTAGATCACGGCTACGACGCCAGAGAAGAGTATGAATCTAAAACGGTAGACTTTTATTTCGTAAAAGGGAGTTCAAACTTAAGAGCTAGCGAAAAGAGAAGTGAGCAAGGAAAGCAGCTAGAAAATTACATTGCAGCGAAAAATCCTACTCGTAATGTGAATATCACAGGGATGCATTCACCAGAAGGCTCTACCAGCATTAATAACCAATTAGCGAATGATAGACCAAAAGTAGTTGAAGGTTATTATAAAGAGCTTCTTGAAAAATTTGATTACACAGATGGTAAAGAAGGGTTAAGTTTTGTGTCGAAGCCAGTAGTTGAAAACTGGAATAAATTCAAAGATTTAGTAAAAGAGAATGGTTCTTTAAGCGATGCTCAAAAAGATGAAATTCTATCTATAGTAAATGGACCAGGCAATTTCGTTTCAAAAGAACTTAAACTACAGTCGCTTCCTTCTTACAGAACTTTGGTTCGTGAGGTATATCCACCGCTAAGAAATGCACAAGCAGAAATGTTGAGAATTCTTGATAAACTTTCTGAAGCAGAAATTATAGTGTTAGCGCAAAAGATTTCTAAAGGCGAGGAAGATGCTAATAAATTAAGTGATGCACAACTAGCATTTGCCGCTTATAAAACGCCAGATTTAAAAGAAAGAGAGAGGATGTATAAAGCGGCAATTAAGAAAAACGATGGTTTTGCTGCTTACAATAACTTAGGTGCTGTGTACCTTGAAATGGCACAACAAGAAGCTGATAAAGGTAAAATGATGGCAATGATTGATAAGGCAATCCCGCATTTGGAGAAAAGTTTAGAAAAATTAGAAACACCCGAAGCATTGGCAAACATGGCTGGTGTTAAACTAATGAAAGGCGAACAAGAGGAAGCATATAAAATTTTAGCAAAAGTTGCAGCATCTTCTTCGAGTGCTGTTGGAATGAGCACGAATGCTTTAAAAGGTATTGCTGCTATTAGAAGAGGTAATTACCAGGAGGCAACACAGTTTTTATCTTCTGCAGGTAATAACGCTACTATTATGTATAATAAGGCACTAGCTTTTTTATTAAAAGCTAGTGTAGAGGCTTCGGAAGATGGCTACCGCCGTGCAGCTACGATGTTTGAAGAGGCAATTAGTACTAATGACCAAAATGCGTACGCACATTACGGTTTAGCCATTGCATCTGCAAGAGCAAAAGACGAAACAAAAATGGGAGAAGCTTTAACTAAAGCGGTGGGAATGAGTTCTATGTTTAAAACTAGAGCGGTGAGCGATTTGGAATTTTTAGATTACAGAGCTTCTACAATCTTTAAAGGTGCTTTAAAATAGACTGATATTATTTTTAAATATGCGAATCAAGGCCTAAAAAGAGTGTTAAAATCAAAAAGAAACTAAGTATAAGTAAAAGTATGGGGTTTTGTCATTTTACCGCAGGGAGAGGACTATAATGTTCCCTTGTGCTATTTTTAGATTCTTAGCAAGCTCAGAACGACAACAAAATTTACTATTTAGGTTCAAAAAAGAAGATTACAACCCCTAATCCTCACTAGATAAAAAAACCAGCTTATTCCGAAATAAATAAGCTGGTTTTTTTATACATAAAAAACCTATAAATAGAATTCCTTAAATACAGTAGAAGAAAAGTAAAAATCGGTAGTTATATTTGCTATTAAACAGGATTATAAAGAAATCAACTTAAAGTCATGAGAACAATACAATTCAGAGAGGCACTACGCGAAGCAATGAATGAAGAAATGAGAAGAGATCCTTCTGTTTTCTTAATGGGTGAAGAAGTAGCTGAGTATAATGGTGCTTATAAGGTAAGTCAGGGAATGCTTGATGAATTTGGCCCAGAACGTATAATTGATACACCAATTGCTGAATTGGGATTTGGTGGAATTGGTGTAGGAGCCGCTATGAATGGGTTGCGACCAATTATAGAATTCATGACTTTCAACTTTTCTTTGGTCGCAATTGACCAAGTAATTAATAGTGCTGCGAAAATGATGACAATGTCTGGTGGGCAATATGGAGCACCTATCGTATTTCGTGGGCCTACAGGGAATGCCGGGCAATTGAGTTCCCAGCACTCACAAAACTTTGAAAATTGGTATGCAAATACGCCAGGTTTAAAAGTAGTTGTGCCTTCAAATCCAAAAGATGCAAAAGGGTTATTAAAATCGGCTATTAGAGATGATGATCCAGTAATTTTCATGGAGTCTGAGCTAATGTATGGAGATAAAGGCGAAGTTCCTGAAAGTGAATATTTAATTCCGATAGGGCAGGCGGAAGTAACTAGAACGGGTTCAGATGTTACTTTAATTTCATTTGGGAAAATGATGAAGATAGCAAACGAAGCAGCAGACACCCTCTCGAAAAACGGAGTATCAACAGAAGTGATTGATTTGAGAACTGTTCGCCCGATTGATTACCCAACTATTATCAATTCAGTAAAGAAAACGAATCGTGTGGTAATCGTTGAAGAAGCGTGGCCTTTAGCTTCTATTTCAACAGACCTAGCTTATCAAATTCAGCGGAATGCTTTCGATTATTTAGACGCACCAGTAATGCGAGTAAATAGCAAAGACTTACCGCTTCCGTATGCATCAACACTTATAGAAGAAATTTTGCCTAATGTAAAGCGTACTTTAGAGGCAGTTAATGCGGTAATGTATAAATAAGAGGAGCGATATAAAATCAAAAAAGCCACCAAATTATTTCATTTAGTGGCTTTTTTTTATTTAAAAATGGCAGCAAGTTCATTTGCGTCTTGGGGCTTCATTCTACCTGCTAAAACGAGCCTGAGTTGCCGCCTTCTCAAAGCACTTTCATAGAGATCAACCTCTCTTTCTGTTTCAGGAACTAGCGCTGGAACATTAATGGGCTTTCCTGTTTGGTCAACGGCAACAAAAGTGAAGAAAGCCTCGTTGGTAGGCGTTTTTGTGCCCGCAGGTATATTTTCTGAAAACACTTGAATATACACTTCCATAGAAGAACTAAAAGCCCTAGTTACTTGAGCCTTTAAAGTAACCACCTCGCCTAAAGCAATTGCCTGCGAAAAAGAAATATTATCTACCGAAGCAGTAACCACCACTCTGCCAGAGTGCCTTTGTGCCGAAATAGCGGCTACTACATCCATTAAGTACATAAGTTGGCCACCCATTAGATTATTGAGCGTGTTGGTATCGTTCGGTAAAACCATTTCGGTAGTAGTCGCCAACGATTCACTAGGTGTCTTTTTTTGTTTCATTGATATCATTGTATGTTGTTAATCGCTTTTCCATCCATCTCTACCAATCAGTTTCACAAAGCTGAAAGTTCCGTGTTCTTCTTTTTTGATTTGTCGTTTTCCAACCTTAGTGATTTTAAGCATTTTTTGCCTCGAATCATTTCCAACAGGAATTACTAAAATACCTCCAATGACTAGCTGTTCAACCAAATGATTAGGAATAGAAGGAGCACCAGCAGTAACAATTATTTTGTTATAAGGTGCTTCTGCTTCATAGCCATAAGTTCCATCTCCTAAAATCATCTGGCAGTTATATTTTAAATATTGTAAAACTCTTTTTGCTTTTAAGTGAAGTGTTCTATGTCGCTCTATAGTAAATAAATTTGCTCCCATAGCGATTAAAATAGAAGCCTGATATCCGGAACCAGTTCCTATTTCAAGAATTTTATCATTATCCGATACTTCTAATAATTCTGTTTGGAAAGCGACTGTATAAGGTTGCGAAATAGTTTGCCCTTCACCAATAGAAAATGGTTTATCTTGATAGGCATGTTCTACAAAAGCACTATCCATAAAATAGTGTCTAGGGACTTTAGCCATTGCATGGAGTACTTTAGTGTTAGAAATACCTTGTTTCTTTAATGAGAGTACTAGTTGTCGCCTTAATCCAATATGTCGGTAAGAATCTTCCAAGCTTTTAAAGTAATAGTTGATAAATTGAATATAGAAATTTCAAGAACTGTTAGATTTTAGCTAAAACTAATAGAAGTTCAATTAAATTTATTATTTCATGCGAAATTATCTTTTGCAATTGTCTCAGTATTTATACCTTTGCATTCGATTTTAAAAATGGTCGTGTGGCCGAGTGGCTAGGCAGAGCTCTGCAAAAGCTTTTACAGCGGTTCGAATCCGCTCGCGACCTCTTCATTGAAAGTCCTCAGTTTGTATTAATTGCAGATTGAGGATTTTTTATTTGCATTTGTTTAAGCGTTTCCCTCGTTTTAATTTAGATAAATTCTAAATAACGTTTTTTTAACTTTTATCTAATTTAGTATACTGAAAATCAGAAAGATATAATATCGTTGATTTTTATGCTGAATTTTATCGACTTTTGATAAACGGACTTGGTTTGATAAGAAAACATTGGATATTACATTTGTTTCAATCTGTTAAATCTGTAAAAGATTCATTAAAACTAATCGTACTATATGAATTTCTATAAGAGGGTTTTAGGACACTCAGCAATTTTGATAGCTGCTTTATTAATAGGTACTGCATCTTCTGCGCAAGAAACAACCGCTGACTCAACAGCTGTTGTGCAAGAAACGGCAGTAACTGTCGGTAGTAGTTCTGGCTTACCTACAGATGCTACTATTATAGGTGAGGGAAAAAGCCTTTTCAATAATATTTGTTCTCAGTGTCATGAGGTTGCTAACAAGAAAGTAGGTCCTGCACTAGCCAATGTTTGGGAACGTCGTGAAATCCCGTGGTTATTGAATTTCATTAAATATCCTCAAAAAGTAATTGATAGTGGTGATGAGTATGCTGCTAATTTATATGCAGAGTATAAATCTGCAGGCTATATGCCTAATCACGATTTCTTATCAGATGATGAAATTTTATCGATTTTAGCGTATGTTCAAGAAGAAACTTTAAATCCTGCTGTTGCAGTTGTTGCTTCTGGGACTTCTGTATCTGGCGAGGCAGGAACTAGTGGAGGTGCTAACAGCACTCTTTTACTCGCTATAGTTGGAGGATTAGTTGTACTTCTTCTAGTGTTGGTAGTAACGCTTTTCCTTTTAGCGTCAGTTCTTACAAAGTATTTAGGCAAAGATGAAAAGCTTACAGAAGAAGATAAAGCATTCATCAATCAGAAATTTAGCATTGGGGCGGTGATTAAAAGTCCGATGTTCTTAGGAATTATAACATTTATATTTTTAGCAGTAGCAGCAAAAGCTACAGTAGATGGATTATTCTCAATAGGAGTTCAGCAAGGTTACGCTCCGGAACAACCAATTACGTTTTCTCACAAACTACATGCAGGCTACTACGAAATAGATTGTAAGTATTGCCACACTGGAGTAGAGAAAAGTAAGAGTGCAAATATTCCATCAGCAAATATTTGTATGAATTGTCACAATTCAATTAGACAAGAATCCCCAGAAATTCAGAAAATATATGCGGCTATTGAAAATAATGAGCCAATACAGTGGGTGCGCGTTCATAATTTACCAGACTTAGCCTACTTTAATCATGCTCAACACGTGAAAGTTGGTGGGTTAGAATGCGAAAACTGTCATGGAGAAATTAAAGAAATGGAAGTTGTACAGCAGCACTCATTATTAACTATGGGTTGGTGTATCGATTGTCACAGACAGACAGAAGTTAATACAAAAGACAACGGCTACTATACAAGGTTAGTAGAGTTACACTCAGAAACAAGTAAAGAACCAATGAAAGTGGAAGATATTGGTGGCTTAGAGTGTGCTAAGTGTCACTATTAATATAATAAATTAATATTCTTGAATATCTACTTACATCAGTATATATAAATTATGGGCAAAAAAGTTTATTGGAAGGGAGTCGAGCAACTTACAAATGATCCTGAGTTTGTTAAGCACGCTAGTAAAGAGTTTCCACACGATTTACCAATTAATGATGCATTTGGAGATAACTCAGAAGATTCAGCTACAAAGAGCAATAGAAGAGATTTCTTAAAACTAATGGGTTTTAGCGTAGCGGCTGCTTCTTTAGCTGCTTGTGAAACACCAGTTAAAAAGGCAATCCCTTACCTTAACAAGCCAGAGGAAATTGATCCGGGCGTACCTAATTATTACGCTTCTACTTATATAAATGGAAGTGATTACTGCCCTATCTTGGTGAAAACGCGTGAAGGACGACCAGTATTTATTCAAGGAAATAAGTTCTCTAGCCTTACGAAAGGAGGAACAAGCCCTCAGGTAAATGCTTCCGTGTTATCTTTATATGACATAGAAAAAGTAAAAAATGCTACCAAAGGTGGTGAAAAGATAGATTGGGAAACGGCAGACCAAGAGGTTATGTCTGCATTGGTTGGCGCATCTAACATCAGAATTGTAACAAATTCAATTATAAGCCCCTCCGCTAAAAGAGCTTTAAATGAATTTGTTGGCAAATATGCATCAACCAAGCTAGTAACATACGACCAGAACTCTGCTTCAGCTATCTTGGAGGCGAACAAGGCAATGTTTGGTAAAGCAGTTTTACCCGCATATAAGTTTGCAGATGCAAAAGTAGTTGTCAGCTTAGGTGCTGACTTTATGGGTTCATGGATGTCAGGAGTTGAATATTCAGCTCAGTTTAGTTCTACTCGTAAGGTTGGGAAAAATAAGAAAGACATGTCTCAGCACTTTCAGTTTGAAGCGATTATGTCTTTAACAGGAGCAAATGCTGATTACAGAACACCAATTAGGCCATCTCAAGAGGGTTTAGTGGCAGCAAAATTATACAACCTTGTAGCTTCAAAGGTTGGGGGTTCTCCAATTTCAACTTCGGATATTGAAGTCGCTAATCTTGAAAAAGCAGTAGATGCTTTAACTGCAAATGCAGGCAGTACATTGGTAGTAAGTGGGTCGAACGATACTGCGGTGCAAATGTTAGTGAATGCTATTAATAACATGCTCAACAACTACGGAAAGACTATCTATTTAGATAGGCCTTCTTTCCAAAGACAAGGCATAGATAGCGAAATGAATCAGTTTATTGATGAATTGGCTGCAGGACAAGTAGACGCGGTTATTTTCCACAATTGCAATCCTGTTTATGATCATGTAAGAGGAGAAGAAATTTCTGCTGCAATTGGCAAAGCTTCTTTATCGATAGCTACTGCTGATAGGTTAGATGAAACAGCTTCTAATTGTATTTAT
>CAZFQW010000143.1:0-7921 GCA_964521225.1 uncultured Roseobacteraceae bacterium | reverse complement strand
CTCGCTTGCAAGAGGTAATTCTATGTCTTTTGTGATGTTTTTATCGAGGGTTATTTGCTGCTCAATTGTAGCGTAACCAACGTAGCTAAATTTTACGGTATAATTTCCTTGGGGTAAAGAAATGGAATAAAACCCGTAGACGTTGGAAATTACGCCCGTTTCTAGTTCGGTGATATATACCGAAGCGCCAATGAGCGTTTCGCCCGTGCTGCCATCTTTTAAATAGCCGCTCAATGTGAATTTTTCTTGCGCAAAAACAGTAGTAGTGAATAATAATAAAAGGAAGGTTTTTAAAAGTAATTTCAGCTTTTTCATAAAAAATTTACTGGTTGATTTAGGAATGTTACGCTAGCTAAACTCTGCCAAGCAATAAGGTGTTTCGGCGAATTTAGATTTTATATGAAAGAATGAAATCCCTATCTTTATTTATTGATTCGGGTGATGCCTCTATCATTAATTTTTTTTTAAAATGTTAGAGGATTTGTAAATCGTTGGGAACCATAAGCATCAAATTTCAGCAACGTTCAAATCAAATAAATTTTAGGCGAAAATTATTATTGTAAAGCCTAATCAAAAGACCCATTGTAGTTCTTAAAGAATGTGAAAAGGAAAAGATGACACCAAAAAAATGTTTTGTCTGTTTATTAATGGGATTTAAAGGAACTATTTTCCCCACATCATGAATAACAAGCCCACACGTTACGAACTTCAAATAATCGAAGAAATAAAAAAAGGAACGCCTAAAAAACCAAAGAATTTCTTTTCTAATCTTTTCGATAATGTAAACGAATCCCTCAATAAGGCTAGTAGCTGGTTAGGGAATATTCCCGGTGTAGATACTATACTGAACCAAGTACAAGACCGAACAGTACGTCTTTTTCAAGATTTCTCTAAAAAATCTTTTAGCTCCAAAGAAGTAATTGAAAAATATGCTGAAGCTGGTTTTCCTCAAATTAAATCGACTGATGATGTTGGTTCTTTAAGCTTAGAAGAGGTAGAGCAAGTAGCCAAAGAGCTTCGGAAAAAGTACCTAACTCTTGCCCAAGATTCAGAAGAGGATTCGGGCAACGATGCCTCTGATATTATTGCCCTAATTACCTTGAACCAACAAGCAATTAGCGAGTACGCCGCTGCTTACGGTTTCGATATAAACCTTGAACAAGAGCGTCTATTTGCCCTCAATATTATGGAGTACGCAGCCTCTGACGACGCCGCTACTCGGCAAGCTGTACTTTCCCGAATGCTGAAGGTAGCACACGAAATTTCTACCAAAAGCACCGCAGGTACAAACGCAGCCAAGCCTACATTTTTCGATACTTTAAGAACCATGAGTAGTTCGGTTTCCATCCGTTTACTGAAGGCTAAAATAGGTGAAGTAGTGCCTATTGCCGGTGCAGTAATTGGGGGGGGGTTCAATGCGTACTTTACCCATGAGGTTTCGGACATTGCCCAACTACTCTATCGCAAGCGTTTCCTCTTAGAAAAATATGGAAAAGATGTTTTTAAAATTGAAGAAGGGAAAGATAAAAACAAGCAAAAACAGGAAGATGACGAAAGCTGAGTGGCGAAAAAACTTGAAAATACTGCGCAATGAGCTTTCAAGTCAAGAAATTGCAGAACGCTCTGTTGAAATAATGAATAAAGTTTGGCAGGTTGTTCAACAAAATAAAGTGAAGCGCATTCATACCTACTTGCCCATGGGTTCAGAGGTAAAAACAGAAAGTTTGATTGAAAAAGCGCTGGAAAAAAAAATGAACGTAGCCGTTCCCAAAACGCTTTCTAATCGCCAATTGCGGCACTTAGCACTCACTTCTTTAAAAGATTTAGTGGAAGGAAAGTTTGGCACGTATCATCCAAAAGTCGAGAAAGAATACAGCGGAAATTTCGATTTAATTATTGTACCCGGTTTGGGCTTCGATCGGCGAAACTACCGATTGGGCTACGGCGGCGGCTATTACGATACTTTCTTAAAGAAATACCCCAATGCTCTAAAAGTAGGGATAGGATACGGTTTTCAGTTGGTAGAAGAATTACCCAACGAGGCTCACGATGTTACTTTGGATTGGGTGATTGTAGATGGAGCACAATCGCCTCCTCAAAAAATTTTGTGAGACTTTGAGGAGGCTGTTACCCTGCACGGTTATTCTTCTATTTCAACCCCTTTCCAAAAGGCTACATGATTTTTGATTTGAACAGCCGCTTCTTTAGGGTCGGGGTAGTACCAAGCGGCATCTTCATTTACTGCCCCGTTCACTTCAATTGAATAGTAAGAGGCTTTCCCTTTCCAAGGGCAAATTGTTTGGGTGGGAGTTTCTTTAAAAAATGCTGCTTTAATTGTGTTCTTTGGGAAATAATGGTTTCCTTCAATTTTTATTGTTGAGTCGCTTTCTGCAATCACCTGCCCGTTCCAAATTGCTTTCATCTTTTTGAATTCAGTTATCTTTTTTGAAATTATTTATATGTAGTTCTTAAACATGAATTATTGGGGCATGGTTCTCTAATTTTTATTTCGGAGAGCTTAACAGTTTCCTAGAAATTATTTAACAGTACTTACCACCCAAAGCAACCGACTTGCTATAACTTGCATTAAAATAAATGAAACCTCTAGGTAATGATTGAATGGGTGATTGAACAAAGTCAAACAAGTGGCAGGATTGCGCGATACTTACTAAACAATTATTAGTACAGAGGGTAACACGAAGGAAAACTACAATGAACACCAGCAATCAACAGCTCATTCAATTGTGCTTGCAGGGAAAACAAAAAGCACAACGAACGCTCTACAATCAGTACGCAGTGCGGATGTATCGCGTATGCTGGCGGTATCTTAAAAACGAACAAGATGCAGAAGAAGTACTCGCAAATGGTTTTGTGAAAATCTTTAAAAACCTTGAAAAAGTTGAGTATAGAGACGATAGAAGCTTTGAAGCGTGGGTAAAACGCATCATGATCAACGAGTCGCTCATGCAGCTTCGAAAAAGGAAAAACTTCACGATTATTTCTATCGCCGATGCTCCTCCTGTTGAAGATAATCTGCCAACAGACAGCAGTTTAGCAACTGAAGACATTTACAACTTAATTTTTCAGCTCCCCGATGGCTACAGGACAATTTTTAATCTCTATGCCATTGAAGGGTTTAGCCACAAAGAAATTGCTAAACAATTGGGCGTTAGTGTCAATACCTCAAAATCCCAATTAAGCAAGGCAAGAGCCATGCTTCGTTCCATGATAAGTAAAAAATAATTGGCAATATGAAACCAGAAGAAATAGACCAGTTTTTTAGTCAGAAAATTGCTGAATTAGATGATGTGATGCCTCCTACCGATTGGAATCCCGAGGCTACCTTTTATAAAATTCAGAATAAAATGAAGCCCGTGGCAAGGCGCAGATTTCTTGCCCCTTGGTACCTAAGCGTTGCCGCCTCGGTTTCGTTGGTAACTGTAATTGCTACCTCAGTATACTTTAATTTCTCTTCTGGCAGCGAAGAAGTTAGCATCGCTAGTTTTATAGAAGAAAAAACAGAAAAAAGCTTGAGCGTTCAGCAATATATTTCAGAGGCAATACTCAACGATGAAAAAACGCCGGAAATAGTACCGGATGCTCATCCTGAAATTGTGAGTATAAGTAGTAGGGCGATTTATAAAAGGAAAGCATACAGCATTATTCCCGATCACCTTTTAGAAGAGTTCCTGAACGGAAATAAAAATATACCTACTATTGAGTTACCCTGTATCGACGTTCAAGCACCGGAAACGGTTGCCTCCAAAATGGTGAAGAAAAAAACATCTTTTGCTTTATCGCATCCTTTAAAAAAGGATATTGACAGCGAAATAAGCGAAAATGCTTTGCAGATGAACCTCATGGCGGGCGTGGGTTATGTTGCCGATAACGTTGCCCCTATTGTACAACTAGAAACACGCTTACTAACTACCAACCAAAACAGCCAATGGAATACCTATGGCGGCGGACTTTCTGTGGAGGGTTTTATCTCGAAATCTGAAGAAGGAATGAACGGTAGGCCTCATGTTTTTGCAGAAATTAGCACAGGGAAAATGTCGAAAAACGAAGACAAAACAGTACAGGGTAAAGGCTGGAGTATGGGCATTTTATTAAACCCCCAAGAAGGCTCTACAATGGGCAGAGATACTTTCAGGCTTCGTTACACTTGGGAGTTTAAAAACAGAATACGAGTTTCGCCTGAGCTTTTAGTGAGCGATGGTTTCCAAAGGATTTACCCCGGTATCAGAATTACAAGGGGATAGTACTTTTAGGTACTGCTTAAGGAGCAGGTTCAAAGGGCTACTTTTTAATGAAAGGAAGCCTTTTTTTTGTTGGTGATAATCGAACGTTACCAAAGAAAGTACTTTTAGCCACTGAATTATCAACGAGGTGCAAAGCCGTAGCTGAGGATTAAAACTGTCAGTCTTCCGAAAAACCTTTATAGAGTCTGCATGGTTGAGTTTTTAATATCGTTTACCTTTATACTACAACACATTGCATTATGTGCAAGCATTTGCCATACCATCAACTTCATATTTACGCTGCCAAACTTCTTCAACTGGGTCGAATGACGGGTTTTATAGCCCTTTGGTGGGTATCTGTATGCTCGGCGAATGCCCAAAACTCTTTAAAAGGGCTGCCCCTGATACGCACTTTTTCCACAGAAGAGTACCAAGGCGGCATACAAAATTGGGATATTACACAGGGGGCAAACGATTTGCTTTATGTTGCTAACAACTTTGGGCTTTTAATTTATGATGGGGAAAAATGGACAACTTTACCCATAGAACAAGCTACTAGAATACTCGCCGTGGCTTATAGCTCCAATGGCTTAATTTATGTAGGCGGCCAAGGTGATTTTGGTTATTTTCAAGCCACAAAAAATGGCACATTAAATTATACCTCTTTAAAAGAGAACCTTCCTGCTAACTATCGTAATTTCAATGAAATATGGAAAATATACACCTTGGGCAAGGTTACCTACTTTTTTACCCTAAACCATATTTTTAAGTTGGAAAATGATCAACTAGAAGTAATAAACCCTGCCACCCCGCTCGGCTTTAGTTTTAAAGTACGCAATCGGTTATTTACTCAGGTACCTAGCCAAGGTTTAATGGCTTTAGAGGGTAATCTTCTTAAGCCTATTGGGAATGGAGAAAAAATGATAGGAAAAGATATTAGAGGAATTGTTCCTTTCGACATGAACAAGACACTTGTTGCTACACGCAACCAAGGTCTTTTTTTGATAGACAGCGAAGGCGCAATTCCTTGGGAGGTGTCATTTAACGAATGGCTCAAAAAAGCACAAATTAACACCATTCAACTTCTATCCTCAAACCAATATGCAATTGGCACGCAGAACGAAGGCATTCTTATTATCGACCAAACGGGCAATGTTGTTCAACTTTTATCCGAAGAACGTGGGCTTACCAATAACTCGGTGTTGTCGCTTTTCGAAGATCGGTTCGGCAACCTCTGGGCAGGGCTTAACAATGGCATTGCCATTATTGAACTCGAGCAACCTTTCACCTTTATTAATGATGGACTTGACTTGTCCGGCACAGGCTACACTGCTTTTAAGACCGATAGCCAAGTGTATTTAGGCACCAATAACGGTCTGTTTATCCTAGAAAAAAAATCGAAAAGCAGCCTTTTTTATCCTAGATACAAAAAAGTTACTGGGACAGAAGGACAAACTTATTCGTTGCAAATGGTGGCAGGTAATTTGATTTTAGGGCATCATCAAGGAGCATTTATAGTGGAGCCTACAAAAGCCATCGACATAGAAAATAATGTGCAGGGAATTTGGAGAGTAAAAGAAATTCCTAATGCCCACAATACATTAATAGCAGGTTCTTACACAGGAATGTACCTAATTGAGAAAAAAGCAGATACTTGGAGGTTTCAGCAAAAAATAGAAGGTTTTGATGAATCCTTTCGAAAGTTCGAAATAGTGGACAGCACCACCATTTGGATGAGCCACGGATACAAAGGTCTTTATAAACTACGCTTTAGCAACAACTTTAAAAATTTAGAAGAAACTCGCTTTTATAGCAAAGAAGCCGGCTTTCCCTCTAATTTACTCATCAATGTATTTAAGATTGAAAACAGATTAGTTTTTGCCGCAGAAAAAGGCATTTATCAGTACAACCCCTCTACCGATAGGTTTGTAGAAGACTCGTTGTTAAGCAGCTATTTTGGCGAGCAACACATCAGAGAAATAGAAGAAGACATCCTAGGCAACCTATATTTCATTACAGACGACGAAATAGCCATGCTCAAAAAAAATATTTTAGGACAATACGAAAAAGAAACGAAACCATTCCAAAAGATACTTCCCTTTCTTAGCGACGACCTAGAAAATATCACCGTAGTAGATTCAGAGAATATTCTCATCAATGCAAAAGAGGGCTTCATCCACTACAACCCCAACAAAACGCCCTCCCTTACCAAAACGTTTTCTACTATTTTTAGGCAAATTAGCTGGGGCGATTCCCTGCTTTTCGGAGGGCACGCATTAATTACAAGCCAGACCGTCGTCCCTACCTCAAAGAAAGAACATGACCTGCCGTTCAGCAAAAACTCTATTCGGTTTAATTATTCAAGCGTGTTTTTTGAAGGAACTTACCAAGCACAATATCAATTTTGGCTAGAAAATTTTGATAGCGATTGGTCGAAATGGAGTACACATTCCGAGAAAGAATACACCAACCTGCCCTCAGGAGAATACACCTTCCGTGTAAGAAGCCGTAATAGTTTAGGCACACTGAGCAATCCCGAACATTTCCGATTTCGGATTTTACCTCCTTGGTATTTAAGTAAATTTGCTTTTGCCGTTTATACTATTGTAGGAGTTTGTGCGCTAGTGTTATTCGTAGCAACGGTCAACAGAAAGTACAAAGAAAAGCAACGAAATATTGTAGAAAATGCCCACAAAACAATACAAGAAAAAGAAACAAAACTACAAGAAGTAACCACACAGTCTGAAAAAGAAATAGCGCAACTCAAAAGTGAGCGATTAGAAGCAGAACTACAGCATAAAAACCAACAATTAGCCTCTTCTGCCATGCACTTAATCAATAAAAATGAGCTGATGAACTCCCTTAAATTAGAAATTAAACATCTCCTAAAAGAAGATAGTAAACAAGCTACCGATAAAGGCTTGAAGCGGCTAGTAAAAGTGATAGAAAAAAATATTGCCGAAGATGAAACATGGTCTCAGTTTGAAATGCACTTTGATCAAGTCCACGGCGATTTCATTAAAAAACTACGTGAAAACTACCCTTCACTCACCCCTCAGGAATTAAAAATCTCTGCCTTTTTACGCATGAATATGAGCTCTAAGAAAATTGCTCACCTCCTTAATATTTCCGTAAGAGGCGTAGAGATAAGTAGGTACCGACTACGCAAAAAGCTCCCTATTGAAAGCCATCAAAATTTAGTTGAATTTATGATGGAAGTAAGTTAGCCTTGGCTTCCTTGGTTGTTCGGTTACTTTCCAAATCCATAAGATTTTTACAAACTTCCCGAATTTGAAACATCAGCAAAAATACGCTATCTGATAGAAAACCTCAAAATCGACAAGGAAAGACTATTTTTTTACAAAACCGTCCTCAAAGCATCTTAAAGAGAGTTTTCTACTACTATTGACGTATTGTTGATGTAGTCTTTTTTTCTGTTTTTTTCAATGTTGATGAAGTATTGTTGTGGTAATATTATTGGGTAAACCTTCAAAATAAATTAATATTGGATACTAACTAATTTGTGAAAGGTGAACCAAAAAAAGAGGGAATCCTTCACTTTAAAAAACAATATGTAAATATGAAAAAAACCTACCTCACAGTATTACTGTGCCTATTGGTTTCGTCCGCATGGTCGCAAGCCAACAGGGTGCAAGTGATACAGAACGACAGCGGTATGA
>CAZFQW010000142.1:0-7929 GCA_964521225.1 uncultured Roseobacteraceae bacterium | reverse complement strand
CGCTACCTTCGTCGCCTAGCCAAATACCGTTGCCCAATTTAGCAGCGATTACCTTTCCCTCGTTCCCATACACCGAACCCGAACCAGTGCCTAAAATGCAGGCAATGCCTTTTTCGTTTCCACAGGTAGCCCTCAATGCAGCCGTGAGGTCGTCGCTCACTTCTACTTTTTGTGCTTTTGAGAAGACATTTTGAAATACTGAATGGAGCTTTTGCCGATTTGTTTCTGCATTGCACCCTGCGCCGTAAAAGTAAATTTCTTTGCAACTTCGGATGATTTCCGCAGGAAAAGTGCGGGCAATAAGATTTATAATTTCGGTTTCAGAATTGAAATAGGGGTTCATTCCAGCAGATTCAACGTACTGAATATCACCTGAATGTACCGCCCACGAAGTTTTGGAAGAGCCGCTGTCTGCTACTAAAATCATTTTATAGAAGCTGAAATTTGTCTGCATCTAAATGCACGGGAAATTTTTCTCTGAAGGCCTCTAAGGGGGGCTTTTCTAAAGTAACTGTTTCAATTTTATCTGCTTGCCCTAGGTGAGCAATTACATTCCCCTTAAAATCAATTGCCGCCGAATGCCCATGAAAAGGCACATCGTTTCCATCTTTCCCAATTCGGTTGACTCCTACGCAATAAGAAAGGTTCTCGATAGCCCTTGCTTGGAGTAAGGTGTCCCAAGCATTTAAACGGGGTACGGGCCAATTGGCAATGTAAATCAATAAATCGTAGCTTAGGTTGATGTTTCTGCTCCAAGCGGGGAAGCGCAAATCGTAGCAAATCATGGGGCAGATATTCCAACCTTTCCAGTTTTTAACAAGCACCTTTTGCCCTGCTTCGTAGCGGTCGTCTTCGTTCATTAATCTGAACAGATGCCTTTTATCGTAGGTGGAAAACTCTCCGTTGGGTTGCATCCAAACAAGGCGGTTGTACCATTTTCCTTCTTCTTTTACCATAAAACTACCGAGAAGTAGTGCCTTGGTTTGGGCTGCCATTTGCTTCATCCACTTAAAAGTAGTGAGGTTCATGGGTTCGGCTAAAGAAAGATTATCCATAGAAAAACCTGTATTGAACATTTCGGGGAGGATGATGACATCAACGTCTCCGTCAATTTGCCAAATCTTTTCTTCAAACATGGCAAGATTCGCCCCTTTATTTTCCCAATGAAGGTCAGACTGAACGAGCACTACTTTTAGGTTTTTACTTTCCATGAATTTCTTTCATTTTTTATGAGGGGTTATTGCTTATCTTTTACTGCCCTTCCACCAAAATGTGAGTGAAATAATACAAGCCGTTATTATCGGCTACGGCGGCTAATCCGCAGTGAGTAAATCGCTCATTTTCAATATTGCTTCTATGTCCATCGCTTGCTAGCCATTGGTCTACCACGGTAATAGCCGGAGTGGCACTTCCATTGAAAGCAACGTTTTCGCCACTAAAATTGATGGTGAGTTGTGTTCGGATGCGGTTTATTCGTTCGCTGAAGCCCTCGTGGCCAAAAGCTACTTGCTTGCTTGCCATGTTAGCCGAGTGCAAACGGGCTTCCTCAAAAATGATGGGGCTATGCTCTAAAGGAGATAGCCCAATGGAACTTCTGTGCGTATTAATCAGTTCTAATGCTCTTATTTCTATTTCGGTTCTGCCATCGGGGCCTACGGCTTCTCTTTCTTCGTTGCAAGCAAATAGCAGTAGGAGTGGGGCTATCAGGAAAAAGCGGTTGATTTTAAGTTGTTTCATTGTTATTAAAGGTTATTTTTTTTCGGGAAATTTCATTCTATAATCGTGTTCTACTTTCCCCTTGCTGATGTTGTTCAGTTTGCCTTTCAGCAATCGTTTTTTGAGGGACGATAAATGGTCGGTAAACAAGATTCCTTCTATGTGGTCGTACTCGTGTTGGATTACCCGTGCTTTAAGGTCATCAAAAGTATCTTCGTGTTCTTCCCAATTTTCGTCGAAATATTTGATGGTGATGGTATTATGGCGAACTACATTTTCTCTAATACTAGGGATGCTCAAACAACCTTCTTCAAAAGCCCATTTTTCGCCATGCTCTTCAACCATAATTGGGTTGATGAACGCTTTCTTAAACCCCTTCAAATTTTCTTCGTCCAGGGCTTCGGCATCTACTACAAAAATGCGTAGTGCTTTTCCGATTTGAGGCCCTGCTAAACCAACACCGTTAGCGGCGTACATGGTTTCAAACATGTCTTCTACCAATTGGGCAACATTTATTTCGCCCTCTTTTTCAATTTCTTTTGCTTTTTTCTTTAATACCGGAGTTCCGTAAGCTACTATTGGGTATATCATATTGAGTTTTGAATTTTTAGTGCTTCGTTTCAAGCACCAGTGCTATTTTAAACTGAGAATTACGTACTGATTTTTAAATCGTTTCAGTATAAAGCGTTCTACACAAAATTTTGAATTATTTAAACAATGTATTTAATAACGCCTGATAATATTACCGGTCTTATAACTGTTGTTGCGCTAAATAAGATTGCAAAATTATGACTGCACTTATTTTATCTACATTTTCTTTCTTTTGTCTGTCTTTTTTTTTCATTCCACCTCTAATCATAGCATCGACAGCCATTTTTGAGGTAAGTCGCTCATCAACTTTATACACAGGAATGTTTGGAAAATTTTTAGTTAAAATTTTTTCAAAATTACGAACTGCTTGTGTAGAGTTTGTGTCTGTTAGGTCTAAATTAACAGGCATTCCTAACACGAAAGATTCAACTTTTTCTGTTGCTAGATATTTTTTTAGGTAATCTAACAGCAGATGAGTTCGTACGGTATCGAGCGCTGTGGCAATAATTTTTAAGGGATCCGTAACGGCAAGCCCAACCCTTTTGGTACCGTAATCGATTGCTAAGATTCGTCCCATTAAAGTTGTCCCAATTTTTTTTTCAAGCTTTCTACTGTCTTTTTGCTGTTTCCTACAAAAACTTCTTCATCTACAATAAAAATAGGCCTTTTTAAGAATGTATATTCACTTAGGATATGCTTTTTGAAGTCTTCTTCTGAAAGGCTAAGTTGGTTTAAACCCAAAGAACGATACTTTTGCGCTCTTTTGTTGAAAAGTGCTTCGTAACTTCCTACTTTGTTTTTCAATAAATCGAGTTCTTTTTCAGAGATAGGACGTGACTTAATTTCTTGGATATCAAAACCTTCTTTTTCAGCCTCTACTTCTTTCAAAATTCTTTGGCAGGTATTACAGGTTATCAGATGATAAGCTTTCTTCATTCGAGGTAATTTCTTTAATGTTATTGTAAATATTTACGGTAATAGCATCGAACGGCAAATCGTTTGGGTCTGTCCCAAAAGGTTCTTCAATTTCTTCAGCTATTATTACAATGCTCATTGCCAAAAAGTAGATGACACAAACTGCAAGGATGGTCCACCAACTCAAAATAGAAATAAATCCTAATGGCATAATGAATGTGTAGGCAAAGATATACACCTTTAATAAATAGTTATGTGCCAATGGCATAGGAGTATTTTTAATTCTTTCGCATTTGCCCAATATATCAACCAAGGAATCAACATCTTTTGTTAGCTTATTCATCTGGTAATCAGTGATTTTACTTGCTTCGTATTGTGCTTGAATGCAGGCAATCATTTCATCGGCAAGCGCATTAGGTTTGTGTTTCCAATGCTTCAGTTTTTCCAGATGCCTTTTAGGAAGAAAAGCGACTTCTTTTAAATTTATGCCTTCTCTTAAGTGCCCTTTTAATGCAAAGGGGAAAGCGGCAATAAGTCTTATCAAGGTCATTTGTTTTTCAGTATCAGACTTCAATAAATGATATGTTTTCATGGTAAAACCTCGCGATACATTTACTAAAGCACCTAAAGCTTTTCTTGCTTCCCACCATCTTTCGTAAGCAGTGTTATTTCTGAATACGAGTAAAATACCGAGTGCCGCACCCATTAATCCGGGTAAACTAAAACTTACTGTCAAGTCGGCAACACCGTATTCGTGTAAAACCACAAAAGTGGCAGTTAAACTAGCAACTACTATTAATCGGTTTCTCAGCTTTTGTAAAAGATTGCCCTTGAACCTAAATACCTGAACTATGGTAGAATCAAGAAATTTATTCTTCATATTTTTTTGATTAATCATGGGTAATTGTGAATGACTAAACATAGTATTTGCCTAAGCGAATACTATGTTTAAAGCAAATAGATTTACTTATAATTCAATTAAAATTAACGTAATATTCATATACACTACTAAATTAAAAGAAGGGTTAGGGGCGTTTAATGCCTATTTAACGATGTTTTTATATAACTCAATTGTACATTCGTTTAGATGATTTGGATATTTGCTTTTTCAAATTTATATTTGCTTTATAGTTAAGATAAAAGTTAGATAGTTAAGGCTATTATCGACATAAAAATATGCTTTAGGTAAATTTTTTCATTTTCATATTTACTAGACTAAGGGTTTCATCTTTTGATGAAGCCTTTTTTTATATTGCTCATTTCAACACAATTCTTTAATTCTGTGGTCAAAATTTATAATTTCAAATAAGAAACATAGAAGGGATGTTCAATTTTTTTAAGAAAAAAGCAAAGCCCAATGGTAAATCTAAGCTCCCCAAGCTTATTGATTTGTTCGACCAATTGCTCAATGAAGGAGACTTTGTGATTGCTTATCGCTACGATTTAGGTAAAAGTAGAGTACTTTTAGAAGAAGGACATTATTATTATGAATCTGTAGAAAATGGCAAGAAAGTAATTTGGACCAGAATGATTGATGCAATCACAGAAAAACAAAAAGTAAAAAAGTTAGATTCTTAAATTTTATTATCTAATATGGATATCAATTTAATAGGGAAAGATGCAATAGTTTGCGGCAGCACGCAGGGTATAGGCAAAGCTTGTGCAATAGAGTTGGCGTCTTTAGGGGCAAATGTTACACTCGTTGCACGAAACGAAACAAAGCTCAAAGAAATGCTTACCAAACTAGATACTTCTCGCGACCAACATCATCATTATTTGGTGGCGGATTTCTCAAATCATCACGAGGTGAAAGAAAAAATACAAGCTTACATTGCCACAAAGCAAAGTATCCATATCCTGATTAATAATACTGGAGGCCCTGCACCCGGAGATGCAATTAATGCCAAGGAAGAAGAGTTTCTAGCGGCTTTTTCAACGCATTTACTTTGCAATCAGCATTTGGTACAAGCAGTAGTGCCTCGCATGAAAGATGTGGGTTACGGCAGAATTATCAATATTATTTCCACTTCTGTGAAAGTGCCTATCCCCGGTTTGGGGGTATCCAATACCATTCGTGGAGCGGTGGCTAATTGGGCAAAAACACTTTCAAAAGAATTGGCTTCGTTTGGTATTACTGTAAACAATGTTTTACCAGGAATGACCAAAACTAGCAGACTCGATGCTATTATTGTTAATAGAGCAGAACGCCAAGGCATTTCGGTAGAAGAATGTGAAAATGCTATGAAAGAAAATATCCCAGCAAAAAGATTTGCCGAATCTGAAGAAGTAGCTGCCGCCGTAGCGTTTTTGGCCTCTCCTTCAGCGGGCTTTATCAACGGAATTAATTTACCTATCGACGGGGGCAATACACCTTCTCTTTAGTTTAAACTTATATTAATAGCTTCAGGGGTTTCGGTATAAACTAGAAACCCCTGAACGTTTTTATATCCCATTTTCTGAAATAATTGCATGTATTCTTTTACTTGTCTTTCGTGGGATTTATTGAAATTCCCCGTTTTGTAATCAATTACTGTGAGCTGATTAGGCTCGATTGTTACACGGTCGGGGCGAATGATTTCTCTATCTATAATACTCCGTTCGTTAAGCACTTTTAATTGTTTGTTTCTTTGATAAAAATGAGAAATTTCGGGCAATGAAAGTACCTCGTTGATTTCTTCTTTTATTGCTTCTTTTTGGGTTTTTGTGATAGTTCCCGATAGTATCATGTCGGTAATTACAGCATCTACCTCATCGGCATAATTAATTTTCTCGAAAATATAGTGTACCAATACCCCCCGTTTTTTTGCTTTGTGGAAATCACTTACCAAAGGTGCTCTTTTGCTCGAAGACTCTCTTTCAAGCTGAATGGCATCAATTACTCCGCCTAGCGTTCTGTTGCTTAGTAATATCTGATTTTCGCTTTCAACTTCTTTTACTGCTTCAACGGTTATATCTCCATGCTTTATTACTACTTGCGAAATGCCTATGCTTTCTTTTTCAATCTCAATGTTAAAATCGTGTTGATTAAGGTTGTTATCCAATAAATACTTTTTCAATAATACGCTTACTCTGCCAATATTATCCGTTCCCTTTTTTTCGGCAGCGCTGTCTTCGCAAATGATGTGCAGTTGCCTTTCGGCTCGGGTAGTGGCTACGTATAGCACATTAATAGCGTCAATAAAAACGGCTTCTTTCTCTTTGTGGTAGACTCCTGCTAAGGGGGTGTTTTCTACTTCTTTTTTAGGAACAAACGCGGTAAAGTCTACTTCTACAATATTTTGTTGCCACTCGCCCCACAGTAAGTTGCCATTGGTGCGAATGGTAACTTCCCACTCAGCAAAGGGAAGAATTACTACCGGAAACTCAAGCCCTTTCGATTTATGGACTGTAATTATTTTTACTGCATTTTCGCTATCGGGAATTTGCAAGGCGAGTTTGTCTTTTTTTCTTTCCCATTGTTCAATAAAACGCTTTATTTGGTTGCCACCTGAAAGGGTATATTTTTTAATGAAATCGAATGTTTTTTGGAGGTAAATTACCTCGGGTTCAGAATTCCATAAAGAAAAAGTTGAGGCTATTTTTTCAGCCAAATCATAAAGCGGAAGAAATGCCCAAGTATCAACATCAATCGTAAAATCGAAATGTGTTTTTATGTATTCGATGGTGATAGTGGGGGCGGGGTTGTGCACTTCCTGAGAAATATTTAGGAATTGTTCGCCCCGTAAACCTTGCCAATTTTGAGGTTGCCTTAAACGATTTGATTTATATTCGTAAAGAAATTTTATTAACTCCATTTTTGCATTGGGAGTAAGCGGCACTACAAGTAGCTTCATAAATCCAATCAGAAATCTTACGGCATCTGAATGAACTAAGAGCAAAGATTCGTTAGAAACTACCGGGATGTTTTCTTTGAGCAGCCTCTGCGCTACAATGGGTGCATATTTATTGGCTCTAATGAGTATGGCAATATCTTTTAGTTGAAACCCATTGTCTAAAGATTCATTCACACGGCTCACTATTCTACTCAACACTGCTTCATTGTATAGCTCTTTGTGCTTTTCAACTAGCTCCAGTGTAATTAAACTACCCTCTTCTTTGCTATGCGCTTGTGTTACTTCAGCATAAAACTGTTTAAGCGTTGGGAAAAGAGGACCGTAGGTATTGGTAATATAATTATAAAGGTGGTTGTTGAAATCAATGATACCTTTTTGGCTTCTTCGGTTAATAGTAAGGGTTTCAACTTTTTCAAACTTCCGCAAAAGTTGTATTTCTTGTTGCACAGGAGCGTTTCAAACTGTAGAAATACCTTGAGCTCAAGCGTTCTGATGAAGAAACAAACCAACTGCTGACATTGCAAGATATTTTCCTAGTCAGGATGCCATGGTGTATTTTCAGGAAAAAAGATAAAATAATTTACTTGGTACAAAAAGAGAAAAATACTTACGGACGCAATTGATAGATAAACTCACTGAGAAGGAGTTTGCGAGCGGGACTGGATGTTTGATCTCTGAGTGCTTCAATTTTTGGGATGAGTTTTTTGATGCTATACGCTGACCTTTTGGTCTTGAGCGCAGTTGCAAGATTAATTAATTGATCTTGGGTGGGCTGATCAACGACAAGTCAGGCTGAGGCGAGACGGGTGATGAGGGAGGGATCGAGGGTGGAGAAAACAAGACGATTTTGGTTGTTGTATTTAGCATAATACCT
>CAZFQW010000141.1:0-7962 GCA_964521225.1 uncultured Roseobacteraceae bacterium | reverse complement strand
AGTGCCATCATGGTGCCAGGTCAGTGGCTCTCCCGATTTACAGTTTTCGGGAATGTTTCCTGCATTTGCCTGCATTAAGAAATAGGCATTGTTCTGCCCCATTACAGTTGCCATTCCTTGCTCGTTGATACAAACAGCCGTTTTTTCATCAACTCCAATCCCTTTGGCTAGTACTTGCCAATCTTTTGCGATTCTTGCTAAAAAGGCTACGTGCCTGCCCTGCCTTTCTCTTTGGCTATAATGTGTATCGGTTACCACGCCCTGTAAAAAATCACTCTGTAAAAACCCACTTCTAAGTAACGATAACCTTCGGTCGTAAGGGTTTTGCAAAGCCTCATCGGTATAGATAGTACCTTCTTTAGCATCGAATACAATTTCTCCTAAGATAGCACAGCCTGCACTTGTTCCGCCTACGGGAGCACCTTTTTCGTTGATTAGGTAATTGATAGCTTCTTCTAACTTAGTATCTTTCCAATAATCGACATATTTTTTTTGGTCGCCTCCGGCTATAAAAAGTGCTTCTGCGTTTTTTATCTGTTCGGCAACTTTTTCGTTTTCGGCTAAAGTGCGTGAATTTATCAGAAGGGTTTCTACTGAATTTAGCCCTCCGAAGTCATACAAATATTGGTTATACCCTGTTGAGCCACTTGCTCTAATAATCACAAAATCACCTCCGCCTGCTCGAGCAATCATCCATTGCATGGCAGCATCAACATCGGTGCTTCCTCCCATTAATACAATGCCGGGTATTGTGTTATTTCCTTTAAAATCGCCACTATCGCCTACAATGCCAATTGAACTGGGAACAGGTGCTATGGTGGGGTCGGGAGTATCGCTAGTAGCACTGTCTTCCTTTGAACAGCTCGCCATTAAAACTAGGAGAAAAAATAAGCTGAACAGGTTTTTCATGCTTCAGTATTTTAGTATGAACAGATTTTCTAAATTAAAATTAGCTGGGGCTATTAATATTTCTATAAATACTTGTAAGAGTTAAGGAAATTCACCAAAACATCGAGTCGTTTGAAAAGTTTCCCTCCATTTTTTTGTACCATTTTCCCAACTGCTTTCATGGCTTTTATTTGATGAGGGGTAAACTCATCGGCACCATCTTTAGGTAAAATACAGAATAGCGTTTTCTCAGGTCGCTTATTTGAATCGTCCACTACTTCTGCGATTGAATAAACCCCTGTCATTTTAGGGGTAATGACGTAAAGACAAAAATCGCAGTTTGCTCGTTCTTGTAGTTCCCGTTGGAAAGCTTCTTCATTCCAATCGTCTACTACCGGATTGAAATAATCTATTTCTAATCGAGGGATTAATTGTTCTCGCCATTTCGAGCCATTTACTGTTCCCCCAAGAAATACTTTGGCCATAATATATCGATATTAAATATAGTTTGAGCTAAGCGTTTTCATATGCTGAAGCTATTTTTACAATTCCATTTTCTAAACGTAAAAACAAATAGTTTATTAGCCGTTTACTTTTCCCCTTTTTGTAATTTCTTTAACGGGTTTTCTTCTTGTTGCTCTTTTGCTGCTTGCTTACTTTGTTGATGTGGTTGGCGTTGTCTCCACTTTTGTTGTTCGTTATTTAAGATAGATTCAACCTTATCTACAAATAAAGGGAAGGCGTCTTCTTCATCGTAAGGCTCGGTACGCGTGAGGTATAATAGCCTTTGGTTTTGCAGTGCTTCGCAAGTGGCTCTGTAGTCTTTCCACAATTTATGATGTTCTTCTAAATCAATTACTTTATTGAAGATTACTTGTACAATACCACCAAACGCTGCGATGGTAAGCAAAACGGTATCAAGACCCCATTCTACAATTTTAATTTGTTGTCCTCCTGATGGTAAATCTAAATAATATTTATACTGAAACTGCCAGTCTTGAAAAACCCCCATAGCACTTAAAGAAACGACAACAGGAATCACAGAAGAGATGATAATTTCCCATTTCTTAATATTTTTATAGCGTTTTTGATTCCAAGAACTCTTGGAGTTAAAGTAGGAAATTTGGTTATCTACCCTTTCTTTGATGTACCCCACGTCTGTCATTACGGGGGCTGCTCGATCTACAGGGCGCCAGTTTTTTGCAGAGCCTGTAAAGTCTCCTTTAATCTTATTATCGCTCTTTTTTTCTTCGCTGCTTTCAGGCGTTTGCATGTTCTCAGCAACAGCATCTTCAAAAACTATTTCTTCCTCAAGTTCTTCAGGATGAATTACTTCATTTTCCTCTTCTTTTTTCTTGTTTTCAGTATCTGCCATTCGGAACAATTGTTAACGTTAAAAAACATCTGACTAATAAAGATAAAAGAAATATCGATTTAGAATAGTATTTTGATTCGTTAATCTTAGCCTAGTCTAGGGAAATCATTAAATTTTCCCTTTATAAAATACTCTGCGTACCCATCGGGGTAAAAATGCAACTCCTAAGATAAGGTATGCATAGTAGGTAAGCAGCCTCCAGAATAGAGCAATTACTACAGTAAGACCCATCACGCTGAAAAACTCGCCAAAGAATAATTCAAAAGCATATTCGGCTGTACCTGTACTGCCCGGAGTAGGCGAAACTAGCATTACTACCCACATAATTACTTGGCGAGCCAATATTAAGAAGTGGTCGCTAAACTCAACATGTACAAAAGCCGCAATTAGGCAGTTAAGCATAAAATAACGGGCAATCCATATAAATACAGTAGAAATGGCGGCTTTCACCCAATAATCCCAAGTCTTTTTTCTTAAAACTTTAGAGGCAATTATTACATCGCTGCCTGTTTGGGCTGCTGCATTTCTAATTCTTCTGAATAAACGATTCGATGTGATTTTGATTAAGAAGTACTTAAATGCTCTTGGGTTAATGAATAAACCAACAACCATTAAAAGTGTATAGAGGCCTATCAAGGAAACGCTGATAAAAAAGGCTGTTTTTATGGGGAATTGGGTGGTAATTGCAGCGGAATCAGAAAGTTCTGGAAAAATTTCAACAGGAGTGAAAACAAAGATGGTAACTGAGGCAATCACAAAAAATAAGTTATCTAAAACTGCTGTAAGCATTACATAGGCAAGCGATTTCCCAAAGCTAATTCCTTCTTTGTTGATAATGAACACCACTACCGTAGTGCCGCCCACTACTGAAGGTGTAATTGCCGAGGCAAACTCCCACAATACAATCACAAAAAAACTAGCGATCCAATTTAGCTGAGCATCGGTTAAATGCCTTATGCGGTACATATAACCAAAATCTCTGATCAGAAGCACTACAATTGCTAGTAGTACCCATTCAATTTTTGCATGGCTGATATTGTTGGCTATCTCATTAAGATCGATGTTATCGTTCCGCAACAACAGAAAAATGATTACGCCTAGTCCTAATACAATAGGAATAATTATTTTATTGGGGCTTAAAGAGTTTAAAATCTTCTTTGCTCTTGAATCCATATTTACAGTTTGATAGTCTTAGATAATAGTAAAAATAGTTTAGCCATTATTACTAGGGTTTATTTTTCTCTCTGTTGATAACCTAAAGATGATAACAAAAATCCATTTTTTGAGGGTAAATAATCAAGATTTTATGGGGTGATGGGTAAAACCTTAATAGGAAGGTAATAAACGGGCAACCTTGGTTCCAAAACCCTGACCTTTAAAATGATAACTAAACGCCTCTACAATCATAAAAAATTTACGATTTACCCTTCTGTTGTTATCGGTTGCCCTCTCGCTACAAAGTTGTTTTATTGATGTATTCGATTGGAACTACGAACCCGCCATTGGGGAAGTAATAGAAAGATAACTCTTTCTGGCCCCTTTCGATAAGGTTTCTTTGGAAACTTCTGCGGAGGTTTATATCAGTAAAAGTAACCAACAAACTATATAGAAGCACGAGCATCGGTAGTTAACCATTAGCGGTTCGGGCAATGCTAAGATAAACGCAGCGGATGTTCTCGATGTAAGAATCTCGGGCAGTGGCGATGTACACTATAAAAAAACGCCTAGCATAAAGAGTAAAACAACTGGCTCCAGAAGGATTATCAATTCAAATTAAAAAGTTAAGGTTAAAGCAAGAAGGCTCATCTTTAAGAGACGAGCCTTTTCTGTTGCAACAAGAAACCCTAGGCTTTCATGGGTAATTCAGCAATTGCCTTTCCAATACGTGAAGAAACTTCTTCTGCGCCCAAAATCTCCATTAATATCATTAAATCGGGGCCTCCCCCGATGCCAGTAAGTGCTAAGCGAAGCGCTGGCATTACTCTTCCTATACTTGTTTCTTGCGCTTCTAATGTGCTTTCTAAAATTTGCTTTGCGTTGGCAGCATTAAAATCGGCTACATTTAGAATTTTTTTCTGAAAGCTTTCAAGGATACTTACCGCTTCTTGTGTCCACTTTTTCTTCGTAGTTTTTTCATCGTAAGAAGAGGGGGCAATGAAAAAATATTTCGCCTCGGTCCATAACTCATACGGATGCGTTACCCTTTCCTTCATTTGGTTTGCCACTTGTGTTGCTTTTTCAATGGTGGAAGCTACTCCTGCATTTTTCAGTTCTTTGAGCAGCATTTCGCCTAACTGAGCGTCGGGCTTATTTTTTAAATATTGCTGATTGAACCAACGTGCTTTTTCAATATCGAACTTGGCCCCCGATTTACTCACTTTTTCTATTGAAAATGCGGCGGTCAGTTCTTCTAATGAGAATATTTCCTGCTCGTTGGGAGAACTCCAACCTAACAACGCCAAGAAATTTATAAAGGCATCGGGCAAATAGCCGTCTTCTCTGTATCCTCTTGAAATATCGCCCGTGCTAGGGTCTTTCCATTCTAGTGGGAAAACCGCAAAGCCTAATTTATCGCCATCTCTTTTGCTTAGTTTACCATTACCACTTGGTTTTAAAAGCAGTGGCAAATGTGCAAACTGAGGCATGGTATCTTCCCATCCCAAGAACTGATATAACAATACATGCAAAGGTGCTGAGGGTAACCATTCCTCTCCCCTGATTACATGGGTGGTTCCCATTAGGTGGTCGTCGACCACATTCGCTAGGTGATAGGTAGGCATTCCATCAGACTTCAAAAGAATTTTATCTTCTAAGGTGAAAGAAAGTACTTTCACCCATCCTCTTACCATATCGTTTAACCTTATTTCGTCTTTTTGAGGGACTTTTAAACGGACAACATAGGTATCGCCTCTTTCAATTCGCTGCTGTACCTCTTCTTCTGAAAGTGTAAGCGAGTTTTTCATGGTATTGCGAGTAATGGCATTGTATTGCTGGTTTGCCACCTTTGCCTCTTTGAGCTTCTCGCGCATTGCTTCTAGCTCTGCCGGGGTATCGAAGGCGTAATAAGCTTTTCCGCCATCTACTAACTGTTGGGCATACTTGCCATACATCTCTTTTCGCTCCGATTGGCGGTAAGGAGCAAACTCTCCGCCTTTCCAGGGGCTTTCATCGGGGAAAATACCGCACCATTCTAACGCTTCTTTAATATAGCTTTCTGCTCCTTCTACAAAACGGTTTTGGTCGGTATCTTCTATTCTTACAATAAAATCGCCGCCATTCTTTTTGGCAAAAAGGTAGTTAAAAAGTGCTGTTCTAACCCCCCCAATATGAAGTGGCCCGGTAGGACTTGGTGCAAACCTTACTCTAACTTTTTGTTGCATGATATTTTTATTTTTTTGCTCCTTGTTATAATGCGTGCAAACTTAACTAACTAACAAGATAAAGTTAAATTGAACGGCTTTGTTAAAACAAAAACCCTGAGAAACATTGATGCCTCTCAGGGTTTTAAAATATTTTAAAGTCATTGTTTGTTCAAGCGAGGACGCTTGAACGAGGTTTAAAAAACGCTTTGAACCCTACTGCAAGCGTCCACGCTTGCAGTAACTGTGTCTTTAGCACCTGATGAAACCTATTTTACTGTGCCTGTACCATTTGTGCAGTGCGGTGTAAAAATGCGGTTAAATCAGCTCCTGTAAGCAGGTTTTGAGAAAGTAGTGCTAAGTCGTACACTTGGCGTACCAGTGTTTTTTGCTTCGCCTCGTCTTCTGTGTTGAGTATCTGCGTCATGAGCGCGTGGTTGCCATTTAAAACAATTTGTTGCTCGCCAGGCATTGTTCCGCCACCTAAACCCATGCCGTTCATCTCTGCCATTTCTTTCATTCTTCTCATAAACTCAGGAAGAATCATCGTTACAGGCAGCTCATCGGGCGACATGGCTTCTACTTTTAGGTCTAGGTTTTCATTCCCTAATGCCTTTTTAAACGTTTCAACAAGTTTGGTTTTTTCATCTTCTGAAAGTACCGTTTCAGCACTTTCGCCAGTATCAATTAATTTGTCAACAAGGTCAGAGTCTACACGCTTTAAGGTAAGCCCTTCTTCTTTTTGCTCTAAAGAACCTACAAAGTGGTTATCTAAAACACCGTTCAACCTCAAAATATCGTACCCTTTCTTTTTTGCTGACTGAATGTAGCCGTCTTGCTTTCCTAAATCAGAGGTATAAAGCACCACTTTTTTATCGTCTTTATCTGTTTGGTTGGCGGCAATATGCGCTTTGTACTCGTCGAGTGTAAAGTGCTTCCCTTCTGTATTTACATACAGGGCAAAGTTTTTAGCTTTTTCATAGAACTTATCTTCTGAAATCATCCCATACTTCACGAAAAGCCCGATACTTTCCCACTTTTCTTCGAAAGACTTACGATTGTTTTTAAATAATTCGCCTAGCTTTTCCCCTACTTTTCTGGTGATATAAGAGTTGATTTTCTTCACATTGCTATCCGATTGCAAATAACTTCTCGAAACGTTCAGCGGAATATCAGGAGAATCGATAACACCATGTAGTAGCATTAAGAACTCTGGCACAATGTCTTTTACCTCGTCGGTAATAAATACTTGGCGAGAGTATAGCTGGATTTTATCTTTATGGAGCGTAATATCATTTTTTACTTTAGGGAAATATAAAATTCCCGTTAGGTTGAAAGGATAATCTACATTGAGGTGAATCCAGAAAAGCGGGTCTTCTGCCATTGGATAAAGTTCTTTGTAGAACTTCAAATATTCTTCGTCGGTAAGGTCTGTCGGCGATTTTGTCCAAAGTGGAGTAGTATTGTTAATAATACCTTCCTCAAACTCAATTTCGACAGGTAAGAACTTGCCATATTTGTCGAGGATAGTTTTAATGCGATAGCTCTCCAAAAACTCATTCGACTCTTCATTGATATGAAGAATAATATCGGTACCTCTTTTTTCTTTTTCTGTAGGGCCAATTGAAAAGCTAGTACTGCCTTCACATTCCCACTTGGCGGCTTCAGCACCCTCTTGGTACGATTTAGTGATGATTTCCACCCTATCTGCTACCATAAAAGCAGAGTAAAAACCTAAACCAAACTTTCCAATAATTGAGTTAGCGTCTTTTACATCTTTAAATTTCTCTACAAACTCAGTAGCACCCGAAAAAGCAATTTGGTTGATATACTTTTTAATTTCTTCGGCAGTCATGCCTATCCCCTCATCAGAAATAGTTAATGTTTTCGCCTCTTTATCAATCGATACTTTCACTTTTGGGTGCTCTATTTCTCCCTGAAACTCTCCAATAGAAGCCAATTTCTGTAATTTCTGTGTTGCATCTACAGAATTGGAAACTAACTCACGTAGGAAAATTTCATGGTCTGAGTACAAGAACTTCTTAATAATCGGGAAAATATTCTCGGTATTGACTGAAATCGTTCCTTTTTCTTCCATATCAGATAACTTGTTTGTTGTTAAAAATCACGGTTATTTGTTTGCCGCATTGCCAATATTATTCCACACCATAAAAGCGGAATTTATGGCAGACTTACTGACAGTTTGGGTACTATAGAGATTCATCTTGTTAGGAAAATACAACAGGCAAAGAGGCCTCCTTAGCGCGGGTTCTCTCGCCTGCTACATTAATTTTTAATAAAATCAACGCCATTGAGAGGGCTTTCAGGGCAGGTATTGAG
>CAZFQW010000140.1:4461-8040 GCA_964521225.1 uncultured Roseobacteraceae bacterium | reverse complement strand
ATCTGGCAAGCGATTCTTTTAGTTCTATATCTTTTAGCCGTGCTTGTTCTTTTAAAATTTGAGCTTCTTTTCTTTCTCTTTCAAGCTGAACTAGCAGTTTTTCAACATTTACCTTTCTGCTTCCCGCTTTTGCCCTTGCTAAAGTAACAATTTCTTTGGGCAGGCCTATACTCTTTGCAATTTCAAGGGCAAACGAACTGCCAGGCATTCCTATTTCTAGTTTATAAAGGGGTTTAATGTTATCAACATCGTAACGCATTGCCCCATTTATTAGCCCTTCTGTTCTATCAGCAAAAAATTTCAAGTTGGCATAGTGCGTGGTAATTACTCCAAAAATTTGCTTTTCATTCAACTTTTCAAGGATTGCCTCTGCAATTGCGGCTCCTAATTCTGGTTCGGTTCCTGCTCCAAATTCATCGATTAAACAAAGGGACTTTTCATTTGCTTTATTGGCAAATTCTCTCATGTTGGTTAGGTGCGAGCTGTATGTACTTAAATCGTTTTCTAACGATTGCTCATCCCCTAAATCCATAAAAATACTTTCAAAAATACCCATTCGGGAACCTTCTACAACAGGTACCATTAAACCGCACTGAAACATATACTGAATAAGCCCTACTGTTTTAAGTGCCACAGATTTACCTCCTGCATTTGGGCCAGAAATTACTAGAATACGCTGCTCTTTATTCAGCTTTACGTCTTGCGAAATAACTTTCCTTTCACTTTCTTTATACTGATGCAGTAGCAGTGGATGCGAGGCATGATACCACTCAATATTAGGCTCTCTGAAAAAAGGAGGGCTAATTGCGTCAAGTTCTTTTGCTAATCGTGCTTTTGCTCTAATAAAGTCGATCATTCCTAAATAGCGATTCGCATTTTTTAAACTTGGGATTTCAGGGCGAATGCTATTGGTAAGTTGGGTAAGTATTTTTATGATTTCTTGCCTTTCTTTTAAGTCTAAATCTTTGAGTTCGTTATTTGCATTTAGAAGTTCCTCAGGCTCTATAAATAAAGTTTGCCCGGTTGCAGAGGCATCATGGATAAACCCTCTTACATGTCTTTTATGCTCTGCGGGAACAGGTAGTACCATTCTACCATCGCGTAAAGTGGGGCCTAAATCGTCTTTAATAAAACCTTGTTTTTTGTAAGATTGCCAAACCTTTTCGAGTCTTCTTTGCATTCCTACTTTTTCTCGTTGTATATGTTGACGGATAGAGAGCAATTCTTTGGATGCATTGTCTCTAATTTTACCCTTATCGTCTAGGGCTGCTTCTAAGAGTTTTAAAACTTGTACATCGAAAGCAACTCGCCAAGATAATTCTTGTAACTGCGGAAACTCTTTGGCTTCTTCTGTTTCAAAAAATTGCAAACAAGACTTTAAAGTTAAAAAGGTCTTTTTTAATTGATAGCACTCTTCTTCAGAAAGCCACATCCCTATAATTTCTGCCTTGCCTAAGCTATCGGAAATGTCAATAAAATTATTGTGTGGGAAATCTTTTCCTTGCACCAATATTTGAAGAAATTCATCGGACTGAGAAATTAATTTATCAATTACATCTGCTTTTGAAGTAAATCGAATCTTTTCTACAAATTCTTGTCCTAAAGTTCCTTCGCAATATGCCTTTAATAATTCTCTTATACGATCAAAACCTAACTTCTCTTCTATATTTTTCGGGTATAGCATATATTCTCTTTCACTTTAAAATAAGGCGCTCTTAATTAATCTAAGTAAATGTTCAATTTTAAATTACGAATAACGAATTATTAAAACACTCTTTTCGAGTATTTTACCTAATAAATAAGTGGCACTTAATTTCGTTTGAGTAATTAGTTTTTATAATTTGGTTGAGCTCGTTAAAAGCCTAACAAATTTAAGTATTCATATTTGTTTTAATTAAAAAGGAAGCGAAACACCCAGTTTTTTAATTGCTTCGGTGTGTAACGTTTGTAGTTTTTGGGTTAAAGAACCCCGGGTAGCATTACCGATTTTTCTGCCATCTACTTCAAAAACAGGAGCAAGTGCGCCTTCAGTACCTGTAACAAACATTTCCTCGGCAGTATACATTTCACTGATGCTTATATTTTTTTCTTGACACGGAATCTTATTTTCATCGGCAATTTCTAATAAAAGTGCCCTTGTAATTCCGGGCAAGCAACTATCGGCAAAGGGGGTAAGTAGTATTCCGTTCCTAACCATAAAAATATTGGTTGAATTGGTTTCGGAAAGAAAACCATTCATATCTAACATTACCGAGCCGTCAACTCCTGCGTAGTTAGCCTCAATTTTTGCGAGAATATTATTCAATAAATTATTGTGATGAATTTTTGAGTCAAGGTATTGTGGGTTATTTCTTCTGATTGAAGAGGTAATTAATTTCAAGCCCGATTCTTCCTTATAAATTAGCGGTTTCCACTCTGCTAAAATAATCAATGTTGATCCATACTGGTTCCATTTAGGGTTCATTCCCGAAGTTACTTTTTTGCCACGGGTAAGTGTTACCCGCAAGTGAGCCTTATCGCGCATCCCATTTGCTTGCAGCGTTTTAAAAATAGCGTTTCGAATATACTCAGCCGAAGGGATGTCATTAAACGCTAAAATGTGAGCAGAATTACGCATGCGTTTAATGTGTTCTTCGAGCATAAAAATTTTACTATCGTATATTCGCAAACCTTCCCATACGGCATCTCCACCTTGTACTACGCTATCAAACACCGATATTTTTGCCTCTTCTCTTGGATACAATGTGCCATCAATCCATACTTTTATTTTTTCATTTTCAGGGTTAGGTAAGGTTACTTTCATCGGTAATAATTATTGGTTGATAAAATAGGTTTTGTGGAATCGTAATATTCACAATAAATATCTGTTATTTCCTGTAAAAAATGTAGAATTGATTCTGTATTAAAATAGCTACAGATTTGTTAAAGAATAGCGTAAAAACTGTACCCCACTTTGGTAAGTAACTGCTTCTTCCAAATCAAGTAATATTTCGCGGGTGTTTCCTTCAAATAATGGAATGCCTTCGCCAATTAAAATGGGCATAATAAATAGCTGCATTTCATCTATTAGCCCTTCGTTAAGCAAAAAAGTGGTAAAGCTTCCGCCTCCTACCAACCAAATGTCTTTGCCCTCTTGCTGCTTTAATGCTTTTATAAACGAATCGACTTCTTTGTTTATAAATTGTACATTTCCATCGTCTTTTTCTTGTGTACTTCTCGTGAAAACATAGTTTTTCTTATCGATGTATGGGTACAGCGTATCAAAATTAAGGATTGCCTTATAGGTTTTATTACCCATTAAGGTTGTGTCGATAGAATCGTAAAAATTTTTATATCCATAATCGGTTTTTTCTGGGTTTAAAATACGTTCTAGCCAATCTACACTATCGTTTAATCTGGCAATTTTCCCATCGAGGCTAGTGGCTATATATAATTTTAATTTTCTCATTATTTTAATTAAAAAATCCTTAATTATTTTGAGGGTTATATTTCCCTAGTAATTATTTTTCTTTCACATAATGGAAATTCTATATAAAACGAAGTTCCCTCATCCATTTCTGTTTCGAACCAAATAGCCCC
>CAZFQW010000140.1:0-4451 GCA_964521225.1 uncultured Roseobacteraceae bacterium | reverse complement strand
AGCCCCTCCAGAATGCTCAATTCCACGTTTGGCGATGGCTAAGCCAATGCCTGAGCCTGTTGTTTTTGTGGTAAAATTAGGCATAAATACTTTGTTCTGAATGTGCTGTGGAATTCCTAGCCCATTGTCTTTAATTTCAATTAAAATCCTCTGCGGATAAAGTGAGGTAAGTGTTACTTCCAATTGCACCTTTCTATCGTTAGGTACCGATTGGATTCCATTTAAAAGTAAGTTTGTGAAAATTCGATACATTAATTGAGAATCTCCCATTACATAGAAATCTTCATCGGGAATGTCATCAATAATTTCTATTTCCCTTCTCACATCATGCAAGTTCAATGTTTTTTTTAATACCGCTGCAATTTCAAATTCTTCGCTGATAGGGATGGGCATTTTTGCAAAAGAGGCAAACGAAGTAGCAATATCACTTAAAATATCTACTTGTTCTAACAATGTGTGTAATGGTTGTTTTGTGCCATTAATATCTCCTAGTCTCCTTTGCAATTGTTGCAGAGTGAGTTTCATTGGCGTTAAAGGATTCTTAATTTCATGCGCTACTTGTTTTGCCATTTCTCTCCATGCTGCTTCTTTTTGGTTATGAGCAAGTGCTTCTCTACTTTCTTCAAGTTTGGTAATCATTTTATTATACTCTCCGGCTAATAGACCAAACTCATCGTCGGCATGGTAATCTAAAGGCTCGTTATGCTCATTCAGCGTAGTTCTTCTAATTTTTTGGGTAATTAACCTGATTGGATGAATTAATGATTTTGCAGAAAAATAAGACAATACTACTAGGATGATAAAAATGAAGGTAAATACCTGTACAATGGTGGTAAGGACTTCAATAATTTGCCCTTCAAAACGTAACGATGCTCCGTAAAACGGAATCCCTACAATGCCAATTACTTCGCCAGTTTCATACGATTGTATGCCTACATAAGCGGTATTATACTCAAGGCTGCCAATAGATTCTGGCAGCAACATTTTGCGCTGCTTTTGTTCGGCTACGCCCGCGTATGCTTTCGGGTTTATATAATTAGAAAGTAAATTATGATCAAATAAATAGGATTGTGAGGTAACTAATAATTTTCCATTTTTATCGTACAGGTTAATATCAGATTGTGTAAAATCGGAAATATTGGCTATTTCCAATAATAGCTGGTCTCGACTTATTTCGCCTTTAATATATCCACTTACTGTCGAAATTAGATTATCGCTTTCGCTTACGTTTCTTGCTTTTTCTAGGAAATAGAACTGCGTTTCGCGCACGTTTGTATTATTTAAAATACTTATTGTGATAATGCTAACGATTAAAAGGGGAACGAAAAAGGCTAAATTTAGATATAGTTGAACTTTGGTGGCAAAGGTTAAATTATAGTAGGCCGTCCGCGAAAGCCCATAAATAAAGTAGCTTGATAAAATGGTAAATATTAGTAATAAAAATAAGAATGAGAAATTAGCTAATATATAATTTTGAGGGTATGTAACGGAAGAAACAACAATGATTTGGTTTTCTCTTTTAATGCATAAATGATGATAATTATCGAAATTTATTTCTGGTAGAATAAAGCCCTTTTCATGGAAAAAAGGTTCTAAAAAGCTATTATCATAGGCAAAATCACCAAAACTATAAATTAGCTCTTTGTTATCGTATATAGCGTAGCTGTAATTATCGGTTAAAGTTACGTCTTTGTATTTTTCATCGACTAAAAAAGACTGGTTAATACTATTTGGAATCATCCGCTTAAGCTGTAAGTTCAGAATGATATGGCCAATTGTATTCCCTTCTTCATTTTGAATATCAATAAAACATATATATTGTTTTCGCTCTGGTTTTAACTCATTTGCGTAAAAAACATTGTTAATATTTGTTTTATAGTCTTCATTATTATACTGATTAAAAATTTGCTGATAGGTTTGTTCTTCGCTAAAAAAGGGTCTTCCTGCTCCATTAAATAGTAAAATATCTGTATCGTATTTTTCTAAATAATTATGCAGATGTATCCTTTGTATTCTTTTAGAAATTACATCTTTTCTGAAAGGCATTCCTATTACTAGTTTTTTTTGTATGAACTGGTCTGCTTTTATTTCATCAATTACTTCTCGTAAATAAATTTCGCCTACAGTGTCGCGTTTTAATACAATATGATTTGCAAAGTTTCTTTTTTCTGCCTTGTCCCTTTTTTCTTCGAAGTCATAGATAGAATAGGCCCCAATGATTGCTCCTATTATTGAGCAAGCAATTAAATATAACAACGATTTATAGCCCGTTCTGTTGAGCGATTGAGGCATTGCTAAGAATGTGATAACGGCTATATAAAGCGCATTGGCATTAAATATTAGTAGGTCATCTATCTCTAAAACCAATACTACGATGTAATATATTAAGCTACCTATTACAAAATTAACTGTTGAGCTATAGAGGTTTTCTGCCAATCTTACCATTATTTTAGAGGTAATATGCGCTACTGAAAAATATATGGCAACCGCAAATACAAAAATGGCAAATCCAAAAACTCTAAAAAGCGGAAAATTGATAGATTGATTAATATCGAGCGATAATGAGGTATTTGTATATAATTCTGAAATAATAAAATATGTCCAATGGATTGTTATATACGATATTATCACTAGACTTACAGCAATTATTCTCTTCTGTAAAATATTGAATTTCAATACGTTTTTATAGGGAAACCAATATCTGAAAAATCTTAATGAAAAAACTAAGGCAATAAATAATGTGAGTATATTAATAAATAAATCTCCTAAAGAGGGGGTGATAACTGAGGGCTGATAAGAACTTGGCGAAAATAACTCGAACTCGGTCATGAAATAAGGAAAACGAAGAATGAGCATTAAAGCTCTTACTCCTAAAATAGTGGCGAATAAAATTAAAATAGCAAATATCCCATTTCTATTTTTAAATAAATATTTTATTTCAGTTCCAAGAAATAAAGTAATTGTTAAAATTGAAATAATACTAAAAAAGAATACCACCCAACTTTTATCAGCAAAAAATAGAAACTCAGGAGAAAATTTTATTGAAAATAAATACGTTTTGCTTTTGGTTAGCGTGAAACTTCTTTCATAATAAATGGGAGTACCTTCGTTTTCATTAAGCACTATCGAAATACGCTGATTGGGGAAAATATTGGGGTTTAGACCCGAAGAGAGGTGCTCGTTCTTGATTTCAAAACTACGCTTAAGAGGGACCAAAATATAAATTTCAAAATCTTCATTATTAATAATTAAAGAGGTTCTTTTTACAAAAAATAAGCTTTCAGGCTTTGGTAAAAATATGCACTTTTCAATATAATTCCCTTGTAGCTCAGAATATGGGATATTATAACGATAATCTGACCAGTAAACGGGTTTTCCATTTTTATATACTAACAGGGGATATTGAAATTCTGACTTCGTGAATTCACTAAAGTCGATATCAATAACGTTCTTAAAAACACGCTTATATTCTAAAGCAATATCATCAACCAAAGATATTTGGGTATAGAGCCTTTGGTTAACTTCTTTTATAAATACATCTTGACTTGAGCCTTCTGTAAATACCCAATTTAATAGTAAGGAAATTGCTAAAGAAAAAACAGAAACACTTAAATATGCTTTTGCTTTTGACTCAAACCATGTTGTAAGTTTGTTTTTCATGCAAACTGTTTTTTACTATTTCTTAAAAGCTATTTATTCGGAAAATAAGTAAGCATCCATAAAAGAACCGTCATTCCGTTGTAGTTAGGGTACGTGCGAAAAGGCTGAAACGGAATCTCCTAATTAATAGATTCCAACAGGGTCGCCTGGCGATAATTTACTCCTGCCGTCGCAAATTTTTGGAATGACGAATACACGTTTTATTATGGTTCGGTACTTAAATATATTTCAATATTGAATTTGATTCAGATACCTACTGACTCTCTCTAGTGAAGGTTTTTGAAATATATTTATGTAATTTAAGCAAAAAAGCCCTGTAATTAATTACAGGGCTTATATTAATATCTTTAAAGATAACTATTAACTAAGATTAAGTCGGCTCATCATTTTTTCTTTCAATGCACGGTCTTTTTTACTTTGTCGGTACCAAAAGAAGCCAATTGTAGCCAAGGTTAAGTAAGGCATTACCATTAGGTACAGAATACCTTTGTTTAAACCTGCCCCAAAGGAACGCCCGCCTGCGCTTACATTATTTTCAACAGTAGCTCGGCACATTGCGCATTGCGCTTCTGCTTCCGGAGCTGCTACTGCTGCAACAAGTATTATAAAAAGGAAAATTAAAAGTTTATGATTCATATCTATTTTATTTCGTCGTTACAAAGTTAAAATATGAGGCTCGTTTTAGATAGTATATTTCCAAGTAACCTCGTACTCGTCGAAGTCAGCCCCTTTTACGACTTCTTGTAAATATTTGATACTTACTGAGTCTTTCTCTTCTGTTGGGCATAGTT
>CAZFQW010000139.1:0-8042 GCA_964521225.1 uncultured Roseobacteraceae bacterium | reverse complement strand
GTAGTAGAAACTTATTTTCGCTTTTTGTGAGAAAGTTTTTATTGCATTACTAAGAGCTTTGAGCAATAAATTGTTCAAGTTCAGAAAGCTTGATTTTATCGTCGTAAAAAGCTTTTCCTAGGATTACCCCATAAACGCCTAGTTGTTCTAGGGCTTTTATATCGTTAATACTACCAACTCCGCCGCTAGCAACGAGTTTTATTTGAGAGAAACGCTGTAAAATGCGAGTATAGGTATTTAGCGAAGGCCCTTGCAACAGGCCATCACGTGAAATATCAGAGCATTTAAGGTATTGTACACCACGTTGGTAGTAATATTCTATATGGTCGAACAAGTCTATTTCCGATTGTTTTTGCCAACCTTTAAATTTTATTTTCTCATTGAAAAAATCGGCGCTAATGGTGATTTTATTTCTACCATAAGAAATTAACCAAGAGATCACCGTAGTGGGGTTGCTAATGGCCAGGCTTCCAATGGTTACTCTATCAGCGCCAGATTCAAAAACTTGAATAAGGTCTCCGTCATTGCTTATTCCTCCACCAAAATCCACAGCCAATGTGGTATGGCCTTTAATTAAATCTAATGTTTCATAATTAACTAGCATACCTTTTCGCGCGCCGTCGAGGTCTATTAAGTGGATTTTACGAATACCATGGTCTTCGAACTTTTTAGCGACTTCTAAGGGCGATTCTTGATAAATCTTTCGTCTTGTATAGTCTCCTTGCTCAAGCCTAACAAGCTGCCCTCCCATGATAGATATTGAAGGAATTATTTCAATCATACTGTATATGAATTAAGGGGGTGATAGGATATTAAAGATTTCTAATGCTTTTCTTCAAAGATATTGAACTCTTTGCACCTTTGTTTCTTTATCAGTCGGATTTATTTTGTGTAGGACTACTTAAGTAAATGTTCAATTTTAAATTACAAATATCGAATTGCTGAGATTCTTATTTCGAGTACTTTATCTAATAAATAAATGCTAATTATTGTTGTAATGATTCTTTTTCAATAAAATCAGCTACAATTTTTTCGGAAAGTGCTACAGGGACAGGCCCGTTTTCCAAAATACTTTGATGCAATTTATTTAAGTTAAATCTTTCGCCTAGCCTATTTTTGGCTTTTTTTATTTGAGAAAGCAAATTTTTATATCCTACTAAATAAGCGCAAGCTCTTGCGGGTTCAACTATAATCCAATCAATTTCTTTTTTTGCTCTCGTTGGATGAATACCACTTGTATCTACCAAAAAATCGACTGCTTCGTTGTAAGACCACTCATTTGTATGAATTTTTATGTCGCAAATCATTTTACAAACATCTACTAAGTCGCTTTGTACTTTTGCGAGTTTCTCTAAATCATTTGAGTACATATTATTAGACATTGCCAAGTCTTTGGCATATCTTCTCCAGCCATCGGTAAAAGAGGTAAACGCCACGGCTCTTCTAAAAGAGGGTAACTCTGAGTTAGTTCTATGGGCAGATATTTGTAAATGCACTCCAGGCCATATACTTTCTATAATCAAATTTTTAAATGCGAACTTAGGAATTGTCTTCATTTCGCTCATATTAATGTATAGGGAGGCTTTCCTTTTATTTAAAAAATCTGAGGGGTAATAATAAGTGAGCGGAAAGGAATTCATGATAGTGGGCATTGCTTTACAAACTATTTCTACGTTGGTTTTAAGACTAAAATTTTGATTTCCTTGGCTTTCAACATCATAAAGTACTAGGTTTAAATCGTTGATTAAGTCTTTTTGCCCTAAGCTGTCGTTTTTATAAAAGTATTTAGATTCAAGATTCTTTTCAATCGTTTCCATTACATTCCGAATACCTTTCTCAGGTTCATAACCTAAACTAAATAATAAACTGGCTTCTATTGGTTTTAAAGAAGCTAGCTCATTTTCTGCTATTCGCAATAAACTATCGGTAGTAAGTGTGAGGTAAACAGCTTCTGGCGGTACTGCCAAATGGTGTTTTAAGAGGTAGCTGTAGTACCCAAAACCGTCATCGAAGCGGTAAACACCAAAGTTTTCTTGTGGTGCGCTGTATTCTAATTCGGCAATGCTTAATGCTAATTTATTGTAAGCAGTAATTACGTTATTCTCGATTTGTAGCTTTAAATCGTAGTTGAATTCTCCTAGACTAACTTGGGGTAAATTATTAAGAGACTTAATTTTTTTTTGGAAGTCGTTATAAAGCAAGTTACTTAAAGCGCCATCTTTCAAAAATATACTAATTTCTTTTTCCATTTGTTTTACCAAATGTATTGGGGGAACAGTACCAAAGTCTGAAGCCATTTGAATCCGCTCTTCCATTTGGGTAAATTGCTTTTCGAATAGCGAAAGTCGGTTTATATAGTTTTCCGCATCTTGAAATGTATTTATTTGGTTTACCTCTAACATAAAAAGAGGGAGCTGAACGTGAATCCCGTTGATATGGTCTATTGGAAATTCATAAAAAGGAAATTGTTGTTTTAAGATTATATCATCTAATGCATAATTGAGGATATCCGTTGAAATTAACTGCTCTTTAGTTTGCCTTGATCTTTTATAACTCAAAAGCATGTCGTATTGCTTAATGAGATATTCAAACTCTTTTATTTGCTGCTCCTGAGAAACATTGTTCAGTTCTTTATTGTGTCGTTTAAGCCAATATTGCTCATATAAGCCATATTTACTCATTTCTTCGGGGTGTTCCATTGAATTTTTGAGGAACATCCGCTCATAAAAAAGCTCAATACTGTAAGGCTTATACCATATTAGGTTTGTAATCCAGCCGATAGCGAGTATAAGTAATATCCAAAAAATAGTATTGAACCATCTTTTAGGATTGAGTTGTATTCTTTCTATAAATAATACAAAGTCGTTTTTCATGAAATATCCTGTAACTTAGGCTTTATTTTACATTGCTATATTAATACAAATTGTACTGAAAGAGGCTTTCTGAAAGCTAAAATTACTGGCTATGTTTGAATTACTAACCGAATATTCTCCGTGGTTTCTTATTATTTGCTTTTTATTAGGGGTAACTTATGCATTTATACTATACACCCGGAAAGTGCCATGGGGTAAAACGCTTAACTATATATTAGCATCCCTCAGGTTTACAGTTGTAAGTGTAATTTGCTTTTTGCTCTTGGGCCCTTATGTTAAATTAGTTGAAAATTTCTTTGAAAAACCAATTGTCGTTTTTGCCGTCGATAATTCTCAGTCGATAAGTATTGTGAGCGATTCAACCAAAATAAATCGCTCAATAAGTAATCTTGCACAACTGTCGCAAGCTTTAAAAGCGGCAGACTATAAAGTGCAAATTAAAAGCTTCCGCGAGCAAAAGGAGCAGTATAATGAGTTTTCTGAAATCAGTTTTACGGAAGGGCAAAGTAACTTATCGAATAGTTTAGGCAGAATACAACAACAATACGAAAATCAGAATTTAGCAGGAGTGATTTTGTTTTCTGATGGAATATACAACCAAGGTTCTTCCCCCCTTTATAACTCCTACAAAACTAAAATTTCTTCAATCGGCATTGGCGATTCTTCAGCTAAAACAGACTTGAACCTTAAAAGTATTTACTCGAACCGAATTGCGTATTTAGAAAATAAATTTCCTATTCAAGCAGAAATAACGAATTCAGGCTTTGTGGGGCAACGTTCCGAAGTTCTTCTAATTAGTGGAGGGCAGGTGATAGATCGTAAACAACTCAACTTTACCCAAGAGGAAGCATTACAGCGAGTAGATTTCTTGGTAGAAGCCAAAGAGAAAGGATTACAGCGATATGTAATTCGCATAGAACCCATCGAAGGAGAATTTACCACTCAGAACAATACCAAAAATGTTTATATTGATATTCTCGATAGCAAAGAAAAAGTGCTTTTAGTAGCGGCAAGCCCACATCCGGATATTAAAGCCTTTAGAAGTGCCATTGAAAAGGGGAAGAACTATCAATTTGATGTTTTAATTCCTGGGTTAACAGACCGCATTGCCGAAGGGCAAAAAATGCTTGATGATAAATATGATTTAATCATTTTTTACCAAGTGCCCAACAGAACTGCAAGGGCAGAAAGTGTAATCGACAATTTATTGAGTAAAAATGTGGCGAAGCTTTTTGTTCTAGGGACTCAGTCAGACTTTAACCAATTTAATAGCATTGCTGTAATAGCACAAGTACAAAATTCAGGTAGAAATTTTGATAAAGTAACACCCTTCTTTAACAGCCGTTTCGATCGTTTTACTTTTGAAGACGAAAACCGTTCAATTATCACCCAATTCCCCCCGGCTACTGTTCCTTTTGGCGAGTATTCTATCAGAACAGATTTTGAAACTGTCCTCTTCCAGAAAGTGGGAAGCATTGATACTAACAGACCACTATTAGCAGTTGGAACCCTCGATGGGCTAAGAACAGGCGTATTATTTGGCGAAGGCATTTGGCTATGGCGACTTCAAGAGTTTGCCCTTAACGAAAACCAAAAAAGTTTCGACGATTTAATAGGGAAACTTGTTCAATATTTATCTTCAAAAGAAGATAAAAGGAAGTTTAGAGTTTACCCAACCAATAACGAGTATAACGATTTTGAAACAGTATTTTTTGAAACCGAAGTTTACAATGATATCTACGAGCAGGTTTACGGGCAAAGCATTGAACTAAACCTGACTAACGACGAAGGCGAAAAAAAAGAATATGTATACGTAAACAGCAGGCCTGGTTTCAGATATGCCATCAACGGTTTATCAGAAGGGATTTATAAATACACTGCTGCCACTCAAATAAATGGTAAAAGGGAAACTGCCAACGGAGAGTTTTCTGTAAGAAAGCTTGAAATCGAAGCCATCAATACAAAAGCAAATTTTAACCTATTGCGCCAACTTGCCCAACAAACCGGTGGCGAATTTATATTCCCCGAAGAATGGCAAACGCTAGCCAATAAATTTACAAAGCAAAAAGCACCCGAAATTATTCATAGCCAAGAGAATACAGTCGAAATTATTGAATTACCATGGCTACTTTTCCTAATCGTGTTACTTGTTTCTTTTGAGTGGTTCACCAGAAAATACAAGGGCAGTTACTAACCTTTTTTATGGCAGCGAATGAATGCCCAAACGAAACATTCAGAATTAATGGTACTAAAAATTAGCTACAGTGATTACCTTTGTATTATCAAATTGTGAATTAATTTTCCAACCCAATTTAAACAGTCAAATAAATGTCCGTAACCGATATACACGTAGAAAGTGCTCGAATTCAATCGGAAATTGAAAAACATTTAGGAATAGAAGGCAGCCTTGTTTTTGATTATATAAATGAAGATAATAAGGTGAAAATCAACCTTATTACCATCAATACACGCCATAACCAATCATTCTTATTTCATTCTGAATTTGGTATTGATAAAATTGATGCCCTTAAAAAAATGAGGGAATATGTAAGGAACTACAAAACACAAGAAGATTCTTACACAATTCAATGGAGAACGATAGGCGATAATGAGCTACATACTTCTTACTTTAGGGCTACCAATATGTATCAGGCTCTTGACAAGCTTTATTATAATCGCGATATTAATTCTATACAAGTGTATAGTGTTGTGATGAATCCTGTGGCTTAACCAACTTTTTATCAAAAAATGTTGTTTTTAACAGATTACCAATTACCGAAAAAACTCAATTAAGATATGATAAGTGTTACCGAAAGTGCAAGAAACCGCATTGTTGAATTAAGAAAACAAGAAAACCGCTCAACCGAAGAGCAAATTAGAGTTTCTGTAAAAGGAGGAGGCTGTTCAGGTTTGATGTATGATTTAGATTTTGATACAACAGTTCTAGAATCAGATGAAGTTTTTGAAGACAAAGGCGTTAAAATCTTTGTAGATAAAAAAAGCCTTCTTTACCTACTAGGAACAACTCTCGACTTTTCAGATGGATTAAATGGTAAAGGGTTCCAGTTTGTAAACCCAAATGCTTCAAGAACTTGCGGCTGTGGCGAAAGTTTCTCTATTTAAATATTCAAAAAACTCGATTGATAAACCCCAAATTGTTCTTAAAGGCAGTTTGGGGTTTATCATTGTAATAAAATAAAGATGCTGCTTTATGGAACAAGATTATAGCTTTCTTAAAATTCTTTTAAATGAGGATATTTATGTTATCAACGAAGAGAAGGAAAGTGCAATAGAGGAGGCAACTCTCAAATATTATGGAGAAAATAAAAAGCATATAACGGTAATAGTAGAGGAGGTAAACCCTGATTTTATGCGCTCGGTATCTTTTCAGTTTTTGAATAAGATAATGGAAGCAGTAAAGCTTTCACAGCACGAATATGCACTTATAAATCTTCAAGAAAACAAAGCATGTACCCTTGAAAGAATCATGAAGGAATTAGCTCCTAATCACATCATTATTTTTGGGGAATCAGATTTTTCTAATTTGGATAACTATGAAATTTCTGAAATAGAGGGCAGTACAATGCTTCAATCGGATTCGTTAACGGATGTTCAAACGGATGTTGAAAAAAAGAAAGCACTTTGGAAAGCTTTGCAGGAGGTTTTTAGCTGAGGTTAATTGCTTTTAGTATTAGCTCAATAACTTCTTTATGATGTTCTGTTTTAAGTGAAGATACTTTCTTAATAATCAAGCTTAGTTTTATAGTCGCAATTTTATTACAGCGGATTTCACTTTTTCTTGGTAATGAAAGAACTGTTTTATCTTCAAGCAAATAAGAAAACACTTCTTCCCTTGCTTGTGTGGTAATAGGGCAAAGTAAGAAGTCATTATCAATAGTGTTTGAAAAATTATTTGAAATAATAATGGCTAGTCTTACTTTAAATTTTTCAGCGTCATTTGAAAAAGGGAATTTAACAGCAACAATATCAAATTGCTTATACATATCTTAAATTTGAGTATCATTAGGTGTAGATAAAAAATCATCCCAATGGTCATTATGTTTTCCTCTCCACAGTTTGTTGAAACTTTCATTAGAGGCTTTGTGTATATGTTTAATCTCTAAATCAATACTATTTTCTACTATTTCTATTGAATTGCTGAAGCTGATTTCTTTAAGAGCCTTTATTGCATCGGTCTCGTCTTGTTCGTTTATTTCAAGTAATATCTTCATATTATACTATTTACAGTTGTTCCTTATCTCTCTAGCATAAACAACATTTCCACTGTCTTCTTTCCAAACCTCACAGGCTTTTTCCTTTTCACCGTTTTCGAAATAGGCTTTCCCAAGGTAATAATTTAAGTTTTCTACCTTTTGTGCTGCCTCCTTCGCTTTTATGAGCCAAGGAAGTGCTTCTTGGGGTTTTTTTAAGGCGAGGTAATAGATACCCATATTTCTGAAGGCCCAAGGGTTATTTTTACCATAAAGGAAAGAACCTTCTAGGTCTTTTTTTGCGCCTTCGAAGTTTCCTGTTTGTATTCTACTGTAAGCGCGATTATTTAAATAATAAGGCTGGGCAGCGAATTCATCTAAAGCCTTATTAAAATAGGTAATTGCTAATTCAAATTGCCTTCTTTCATTCGCAATTAGCCCCAATGTATTGAGGGCTTCATGTCTTTTAGGGGCTTTGCGGAGAACGCTTTCTAAAATTTTGATTGCCTTGGTAGTATCTCCGCTTAGGTATAAGGTAGTTCCCAAATTAACTTCTGCGTCAATATTTTGAGCATCTAGTTGCATTGCCTTTTCAAAATCTTTAATAGCCAAATCGAGTTTGTTAAGCTGCTGGAAAACAGTTCCTCTGTTTAAAAAGACATGGGAGGAGTCAGTATAAAACGCTAGTACAGTATCGAGAGCGGAGAGTGCCTCATCGAATCTCTTTAGTTCATACAAAGCATTTGCCTTGTTGTAATAGGCATCTACATAAACCGAATCGGTGTAAATGGCAATGGCTTTTTCGTAGTCTTTTACGGCGCGTTCAAAATCGAAATTTCCGAACCACGCAATTCCTCGGTTATTATAGGCTTCGGCAAAAGTTGAATCCGCCTTTACTGCTTCTGAAAAAAAACGCAACGCTTGGGTATAATTTTTTTCTGCCAGATATTGCTGCCCT
>CAZFQW010000138.1:0-8060 GCA_964521225.1 uncultured Roseobacteraceae bacterium | reverse complement strand
CCCCATTAATTCGGGTATTTCTTCGCTCTGTTGTATTTTAGAAACCCAACTTTCTATTGCTTCGATATTAGCTTGTAAATCGCGCTCTCTGGTTTGATAGTATTTTAAATTCCTGAGCATATTTGCCGAAGCTCCAACAATAAGCTGTTTGGCTATTTTTTGGCGTTTACTTTGGTGTAGGTAATGTTCGGTCTGTTTAATTTGCATGCTGCCTGCCAACAGATAATCTTTTGCCATAAAAGAGCCGGTGTAGTGTTCGTAATAATCGAAAAAATGAACATTTATTTGCTGTTTCCCCAAAAAGTTAAGCAAGGCACTATTTACCTTTAAACTACCGAAAACAAATAAATTACTGACCGCTTCTACAGGGATGTAACGAGGTTGCCCTTCTTCCTCTTCTTCATTTACTGGAGTAAACTTTAAGGTATTATCTTTTCGTGATAAAATACCAGGGTTGAATAGGTAATAGGTCTTTTTCATATTTAATGAGTGATTGAGTGATTGATTGGGGTTAGACTTTTGTGTTTTTTCGGGTAACTGAGGCGATTTTTAAAATTTCTAGGGATTCTTGTTGGATATGTTTAGGCTTTTGGGGAGTTATCATTTTTGATTCTTCCAGCAGTTCGAGCCAGAAAAGCGTTTTGTCAGCTTCTTCTACTACAATGCTAATTTTAGCAAAAAATTCTTTTGCAGGCCTTGCTCTACAAGCGGCTCTGTAATTGGCAGCAACCGAAGTAGCACTTCTCACTAGTTGTTTTCCAACAATCCTAAATTCATCTGATTTTGGAGCTTCTGAATAAAGTTGAATAACTGCCAGTGCCATAACCTTAGTACGGCTTCGCATTAGCTGGTTAAATGCTTCTTTTTGCATAGAAATAACTTAAAGTTTCAAATAAAAATAATCATTTATCCCCTCAATCACTCATTATCTAATTGCTCCAACAGAAATCGAAGTAGCTGCAACTTTTGCAGAATGTTTTTTTAGTGAGGCGTTTCGGGCACTCTGGCGAAGAAAGTAGCAGATCAATCGCTGATAGTTTTTCCTCAAGAGCAGTACAGTCTTCCTCTGTTAAAAATACCTCTTCCGTTTTACGCAACTTCGGATATTCAAGTATGCCCGTGGCATTATTAACGCCAATAGCACGAAGCAAATACAAATAGTATCTCACTTGCCAACGGTGCGCTTCTTCCATTTTATCCGATTTCTTTATTTCATGGACTACTTTGTTACGAGCATCGTAGAAATCAATTTTGGCAATGCCCAAATCTACCTCTTGGTATTTGGCTGCCCTTTGGGGGTAAGTTGTTTTGCCTATCAGCTTGCCTTCGTAAACGGTGTCGGAGTTGTGTTCCATGGTGATTCCGTTGGCGTGTAGCCACATTTCTCTTTTACATATATGGTACATGTTTAAAAGAGAAGGGGTAATGTTTTTCATAATCTATGGAAAGTTAGAGTCATCAGGTTTTAAAGAAACGCCTTTTATAGCATCATATTTAATATCTAACAAGTAAATACCCGTTTCGCCTAAGTATTTGATAAAATAGTCTTTGTTTTTTGCAACATACAAGGGCAGCTTTAAAGTATATTTTCTTATCTCGTCATATTGATGTTGTTCAAGCATCTCATCAAAATTCAAATCTTGAAAATGCTTTTTTAGCACACATTCAACAGTAACATAGTCAATCTTGCGCGAACTAACTCCTTGTAGAGTTTTTTCCTCTGCCGAAAGCGTATAAATGTCTTTTACAGTTTTATGCCAGAGATTAGTAATGAGCTCTTTACCTTCTTGAATATCTTTGAAGTAAGATTCAGGTAGGGTTTCTTTAGTATAAACTTTATCTACAATTTCCTTAAAATGCTTTTCTTGTAGGTTTCCTTTTAATTTATTGATATATTCTTTCAGAAAGCCAAAAGTTAAATCCAGAATATTTTTATCATAAATGTACTTTTGAGCTACTTCGTTTTCTCTACAAACAATCACTTTTGCCAGCCCTTTCTTACCCTTTCGATTTACCCTTCCCAAACGCTGAATGATAGCATCAATAGGGGCATTTTCAGTATAAAGTACATCAAAGTCTATATCCAAACTTACTTCCACAATTTGAGTACAAACAGCAATAAAGCCTTCTGTTTTATCATTTACATCATCTAAAATGCTTTCTTTCCATTGTTTATCTTTTAGAATAAATTGTGAATGATAAAGCATTTTTTGACTCTCAGTAATATCATCAAAAGCATCAAATATTTCTCTTGCCTTGCCAACTGTGTTGCAAACTATCAAGACTTTGTTCAGTTTACCACTCTTAAAATCTTCTCGGATATTCTCAATTTGTCTATCAATTAAGCCCTCTTCTGTTTGTAAAATATGCCTTTGCTTGTTATCAAAAGCAGTTTCTTTAATAATATCATAGCTCGATTTTGGTAAAATTTTTTCTATTTCGTCTTTGATGATTTCAGGTAAAGAAGCACTCATCAACGCAAATTGTGTGTTGAATGGGGCAATACACTCCATTGTTTTGAGTAGTAAACCCAAAGTAAAGCCGTCATAAATATGAATCTCGTCAATGATAATTTTAGCATTATAAGCTGCCGCACCTGTCATTACCCAATATCCCCAATTAAAAAAACTATAAATTAGTTGGTCAATCGTGGCAACGGTAACCGCTTTGAAAAAGCTACGATTTTGTAGATAATGCGTCCTTAGTTTATCGGCTTCAATTTCTGTATTTTCCTTTACAATATATTGAGCTGTTCCGTGAGATAGAGCCACTCTTTTGTCATCAAAAAAATCTCTCATTCTCTTCCACATCTTATTGGTTGTAACCATTGTGGGCAAGAGATAAATGATTTTCTGCCTTTGATTTTGATTGACCGCCCAAAGCAATGAGGCTTCAGTTTTGCCTTGTCCTGTAGGAATTTGCACAAAAAGGTGTTTAGAAGATTCAGCACAAGCTAACTGAAAATTTCCCCATTTTTTGAATTGGATATTTTTTTTGGCTAACTGTGCTGTCATTTTATTTGTAATGTCTTCTATCTGCTCAGTTACAAAATATTGATAAGTAGTATTACGAGAAGATGCCAACCAATCTGAATAATGTAAAATAGACTTAAATAACAAAAAAACGTCTCTCAGCATTGGTCTTTGATTAGCAAACTCACTCATTAAATTTGTAATAACCTCTAAAGTGTTATCATAGAAAATATGATAAGTATTGACATTCTCTATTATCTTTTTGTCAAAGCTCAGTTTCTGCCAATTAGGAATATTCAGTTTTTGGGCATAGCTATTCAAATTTTCAAAAAACTCAATAAAATGTTTATCTTCCATATATTGAATTTTCATTAGCTTATAGCCACTATAAACGGTTTCATAGAGTTTATTGTGATGACTTACTACAGCTAAGGTTTCAGGATAAAAACCCTCTTCATCTCCTTCCAAAAGTGGTTTATCTTTTGTAAAATGATAAATGAAAGGAACAGAAGCCAAAGGATGTGATTCTAATTTATGTTTCTGTCCTCTGATTTTTAATTGAAAATCTATATTTGCCTTGCCAATATCGTGAAAAGCAACTGTTAGGAATAAACGCTTGATAATTAGATGTTTATCTAAGTTATATTTTTGACAGACTTTATCTATCAGATGTTCTTTCCAAACAATTACTTTTTCAAATCTATCAAAGCAATCAGAAGTATGCTCAACAAGTGTGATTTGGGGTATAGATTTCGCTAAAACTTTATCTATTTTTACCATCAGATTAATTGAAAGTTTAGATTATCTTCAGCATCAAAAAAAACCCTTACATCTGCGTTAGGTTTCACAGGAAAATTACTTACAAAAGTGAAATATGAAAACTGATTAGCAGTTCTTACTTCACCGTTATGTGCAAATGAAACGGGTAGTTTTAATACTTTTGGGGCTTCTTCTAAAAGATTTTTGCTCATATTATTTGCTAAAAACGTGCTATCCATTTCATAACCTTCTGCATTAATATCATAGGGTAAAATGGTATTGCTGAAAAAGGCACTTTCTGTTTCTTTAAGTTCAATTTGATTCAAGGCAAGTACCTTGAAAAGTTCATCTTCACGCCCAAAAGACAATGCCCAAGCAGGATTTTGCAATGCCTCAAATAGCAAATCATAATCCTCTGTATTTTCAAAATAAAAGTATAAATTAAATTGCATTTGGTATAAAAGTTCACGGACAATCACTGCAGTATAATAAGGTGTTTCTACTTTTCCTTGGGCATAAGCACTGATTCGTTTAGTTTCAAACTTTCGGATTTGCCATAAGTCGTTGGCTTTACCATTGGCTTTTGCTATGATTCCAACTTTAAATCGCTCTTTCTCAAGCCATTCGTCATTAACTTCAATCGGCGAAATACCCAAAGCACTTCCCAACATTCCCGCAATGGTAGTTTTGGGTGGAATGGGCAAGGTTTTGTGATAGGTATGAAAATCAGGTTGCCTAAAAGAATTTAGGCAACCCAAACATTTAAGTTTGATGAATTTAGACATAATTTAAATCTAAGGTTTTGATATGTTCCATTGCTTCCTCAAAAGCAGTTTGGATTGATACAGTATTTGTTACTTCTGCACTTACATCATTTTTGAAAATCCCCGTACGCAAGCCCAGAATTTGCTTATCAATAATACCTGCATAATCACCCAAAACTTCATTGACTGCTTTGGTATCTAGTTCTTCGTTTTCGGATACATTCAAGCTTTCTAGGAAAATAGGCATCTTACTGTTTTGGAAAGTGATTGCCATAAACTTCGGCTCCATATCAGTCAATATTCGTGACTGTTTTCCGCCACCCCAAATTTGCTTGAGAGCCTCAAATAGATAGTTCAAACGCTGCCTTCGGGTATCCAAAGAAACTTCTAAATTTTTACCTTCTCCTTTTTCTGCCAATTCAGAAGGGTTAAATTTTCCCAAACGGTCTAACTCAATCAAAATATTAACTCTGAAATAATTGTAATAAATTTCGGTTTCAAAAATATTTCCGCCTGCCGACGCATCACCACCTGTTTCTTCCTTAGATTTTGTACCTAAATCTCTATCTCCCTTGAAAGGGAATAAGCCAATCGCTGCCGAAGTACGAACTGCTGCAGTTCTACGTCTTGTTTCACTCTTTGATGCAATCATATAACCCATCAAATCATCATCTAAAAACTTTTCAGGGTCACCTGCTGTAAAGTTTACACCTGATGTTTTTTCAGATTGTTTTACTTCTGAAAGCGAATTTTTTAATCCCATTTCCTTCCACGCCTTACGAATTTGATACTTCAAACTTTGCCCAGAAATATAGGGCAATAAAGTACCATCAGGCTTTGTAATTTTTTTGACAGTGCTGACATTTCCTTCTGTCCAGCTTCCATTGATACTGCCCAACGATGTTTTGAAAATATAGGCAATATTGATACAGTTTGTTTGTTTCTGATCACTCATAATTTGATTAGTTTTTGGTTATTTTGATAATTCTTCCTTGTTCTTTTTCTTCATCAGATAGCTATTCATTGCAAAAATGCTTACTAAAGCTTTGTACTCTTCCCACTGTGGCGTATCTGGAAGTTTGTCAAAAAACTCTTCGCTGTAAAGCACTTCTGTTCTGAATTGGCTATCACTCAATACTTTGAGAAAATCAATGCGATTTCGAGAGTTTCGGATAGAAAATAAAACTCCCTTATCATCTGTTTCACGGCAGTATCTGCCAATACTGTTTCCGACACGTTTGCACATATCGACCATTTTATTATCCATATTCAAATGTGTTAAAGTGTTATAATAAATTTCAATAATTTGATTTAAATTGGGAATACCCTGTCCTTTTTCATCTTTCATTCTGATTTCGCTCAAAAACTTTTCAAGTGTAAGGGCTATAGATTGAAAGTTGAGTAAATCTTTACAGATACGGTTTCGCCAAGTAGTGTCATACCCCTCTTTTGTTTTCTTTTGGAAAAACTTAATTAGATTATTTAGTATATTGAACTGTCCTGCATTGCTAAAAGCATCTAACAGTTTGAAAAAAGCGGCTAAGGAAGAGTATTCTTTGACATCTCTAAAAATATTGCCGTCATTGGTAAAAGTAAAAATGCTTTTATTGTAAACCCCCTGCCGCTCTTCTTTACTCATTTTGCCACTTAATTGGCTGTAAATGGAAGAAATAAAGGCAAATAAGGTTTCGAACTCGTATTGTGTGCCAATAATGTCATTCTGAAAATTACAATAAGTAGCATTTTTTAGTTGTGTAGGATTAACTACGATTTTGTCGTAAAAACTATTGAGTTTTTTGAGGTTGCTCTCGTAGAGAACGAAATAGTTTTGCAAATCACCTTGCATCAAGAAATATAGATTGAAAAATGAAAACAGGCTTATGTAAGAATATTTGGCGGAAATATTATTTTTCTTATCTAAAAAGGAAGAAAAATTTTTCTCGCCTGAACCTCCTGTAATGAAGGGATAATTCATTCCAGAAACCCCTTCAACTTTGTCATATAATCCGTGACTAAAATCACATTGTTTTTTGCCTTTAGCGATAAAACCACTTTCAAAATCTTGCCCAATAGAGTATTTAGGCTTACTATTCAAAAAGCCCCTACCTGTTAATTTAACCTCTTTTTTTCCGAATTTAATAGGGGAGTTGTTACTCAGAAAATCTATAAAGTCTATTAATTCGTTTCCTTGCATAAACCTACCTTTTCTGCCAGGCTCGTCAGGTTTAGTATTGGGAATAGTAAGAGGTTTGTTATTAGTGAAGTTTATTTGCGTAAGTTCTATGGTTTGATTGCTATCTGAACCTGCTACTTTATACAAGATATTGTGTGTACTCAGGAATTTTTGAATTTCACTTTTATTAGAAGGCACACATAAAGCGCCTTCTGTGCTTGGTGTTTTTCCCTTAAAAAAAGGCTTTAAGTACATTTTAAAGTCCGTTTTCTGATAAACATCAAATTGATTATCTTTATATAACCAGCCTGCACCTTCTGTTTTGGTCAAGTAGTTTGTTTCAACTACACTATCCTTTGCCCAATTAAGCACAAGCAATAAATCTGGGTGTATTTTATCTGTTTTTTTCTTTTTAGACTTTTTGCCTTCTTCAGCCTTCTGCTCTTTTATTTCTCTTGCATTAAGCAACTGAATAGTGAGCTTATCAGCTTCCAATAAAACATTGTAGCTAATTGTTTGTTGATTTTCGTCCTGAATTTCTTGCAATGTTCCTGTTGGGTGGTATACTCTATAAAGTCCTACAATACCATTATCTATCCAGAAGTTTCCTGTTTTATTAAATGTTACTTCTTTAATCATAATCATTACAGTTTTTTTTATATCATCAGCCTTTTAATATTTAGTAGGCTCCCCACAACACCCAAATCCCAACGAATTCTGTACCCCGAAACCCGCATTTAGTCCTAGTTCAATCAACGGAATAGGGGCGGTTAATTCAAAGTGATAGAAGTAGCCTTTTACCTTATTTTCCTTGGCGGTATTTGCTTTTATTTTGACTAATACCGACTTGGGTTGCTCGCTCAAGAGCTTAAATTGTAGCGGAACTTCGCTTGAAAGCTCAATAGTACCCTCGTTTTTTTCTAGCAAATAGCTAATGTATTTCTCTTGTAAATTTCGGAGAAACAAGCCTTCGTAATCGGGGTGGGTAGGAGGGATGTAATCTTTGCGTAGTTTCCCATCGGGATCTAAGCGAGGTTGGGCAATTACAATGGGAGAGTGTGCTTGTAGCGTAATAGTTGTAGTGCTTACTGTTACAGGGATAACACTTACCTGCTCAACTGCTAAATGGGCTTGAGTAATTTGGTCGCCTAGCGTTAATTGTTGTTCTTGGAACAGGCCCATCACAAATTTTTCCGCAGCTTTATCAATATGAAAGGCGATATCAAACGAAAGACTATCCGAAAGAAGTTTGAGGCGGTCTTGGATGCGCTTGAATTTAAAATGATAGAACCTTGAAAAGGTAAAAAGTTTGAATTGCTTGCTTCCCTTTTGGTAGCCCTGCGAATGTAAGAAGTGGGAGAATTCTGAATCGGCAGTTTCAATTACTCGGTA
>CAZFQW010000137.1:0-8115 GCA_964521225.1 uncultured Roseobacteraceae bacterium | reverse complement strand
GTTGGTCGGCAGGCTATTTAAATCCCCCCGCAGGAACGCCTTATGCCGACCCGAATTTAGATGGATGGATTAGCCACAATACAGGCAACAACGATTTGAACACCAATTACAGCAAAATCCACATAGAAACCGACAGGGCAGGAAATGTGTATGTGCTTTCGTATGCACGTCAATTTGTAACCACTGCTAACGCCTATCAGCCTCAGCCGCAAGACGGAACAGCAGTTTGGTCGCCACAAATTCGCGTGTTCTCTCCCGATTTAAAAACGCTGATTTATGGTTCATCGCTAACAGGAGTAGGAGGAAATAACACCGATTTATTCGGGTTTGCTCCCTCCGATAATAGCGTTGTGATTGTAGGGCAGCACCTCGCCAATGCCGGTGGAAATGCCATCGGAGGGCCAATTCCTACAATTAACGAACCCGCCAGTTGGGCAGGAACTAAAACTACCCCTGATGGAGAAACGGCAATTATAGCCCGTTTGATGTACCGAAATACTTTAACCGCTAATTTTTCCATTTCTCCGTTTGAGGGTGCGTGTGTTGGGCAAGAAGTCATCATTACCGATTTGAGTATCAATGCAGATCTAACCGAATACACCTGGGATTTTGATGGTGGAACAGCAACCAACCTAGGAACAGACGATGCAGGGCCTTACCGAGTAAGCTGGGGGACCGCCGGCACTAAAAACATCAGTTTAGAAGTAGGCGATGGGTTTGGAGGCACAGCAACCACAACACTCAGCTATGAAGTAACCGCACCGCTAACAACGGCAGCAGTTACTCAAAATGTAGATATTTCTGCCACCTCTCAAACCGTGGCATTAAATGCTCCTGGAGGTGCCGATTTTTACGAATGGCGTTTCTATGATTTAGTCTCTCAAGATACGTTGTATTACTCAGGGACTACACCACAACAGCATACCTTTGAATTGCGAGGCGTTTATCGGGGATTTTTACGACTGAGAAATGGCACTTGCGAAGTTGAAGTTCCCTTTACCATAACCGTAACGGGCGGTCCCGGCGATGTTGACCCTAGCTTTACAGCAAACCCTACCATAGCCTGTTTTGGTGAAGCCGTTACTTTCGACGATGTAAATTCAGCAAATATAACTTCTTGGGAATGGGCATTTGGGCAAGATGCCCTCCCCACCACTGCCACAGGCCCAGGGCCACACCAAGTGGTATACAACGATGTGGGAAACCCCCTTGAAACAGGAGAACGCACCGCACTACTCACCGTAAGTAATGGTAGAATTGAAAGGCACTTCACGGTTAACCTTAACCTAGCCGCTACCGTCGATGCTTCGTTTACGGCGTCGACCACTACACCCGCCGTGGGTGCAGCCGTTAATTTTACACCAACCGTTAACGACCCCAATTTTACATACAGATGGCAATTTGGAGACCCTTTTGCCACAGGAAATACTTCAACGAATAGAACACCCAATTTCTCGTATCAGTACGAAGGAAATTATTTTGTAACCCTTGAAATCAGTACGCCTCAGGGTTGTACAAATTCTACAGTGCTAGAAATTGAAGTAGGAAACCCTACCGACGTAGAAGCTGATTTTGCCATTACGCCAGCGAATCAGACTTGCGTTTACAACAATGTTCAAGTATCCGATATGTCGAGAGGGTACCAGCAAGAAACAAGAGTTTGGGATTTTGGTGAGGATGCTGTGGTACAAGTAGCAGGTGCACCCCAAGGGCCACGTCCCGATTCAGTGTATTGGACAACACCGGGCGATAAAATTATTGTATTAAAAGTAGATGCAGGCGATGGAAACCCCAACACAAAAATCTACTCTGAAAAATATACGGTATCGCCTTACCCCACAGCATTTTTTCAAATAATTGGCAATGCCTGTACTACACCCGCCAACCTTACGTTAGATACTCGCACCACACCGGGCAGTTACTATAACTGGAATTTCACCAATGCAACTCCAGCAACGAGTACCTCTACGCAGCCCGTAGTGGAGTTTAACTCCAATGGTACGGCAACCTTAACTATCGTAAATAACGGCTGCCGTTCTGTAATTACCCGAAGCATTAAAATTGATGGAAATTGCAACGATTTAAGTGCCTCTATTATTGTAAAACCCGCCCGGCAAGATTGCGGTGAACAGCAATTTATAGTAGAAGGCTATGCCACAGGAGAAGTTACGACTTGGAGTTGGAATTTTAATGGAGCGCAAAGCGTGCTCGATTTAAATGGCAATCCAGCCACGGCGAGCAATGTTGGCCCTTACATTGTAACTTATGCTCCTGATGCAACGGGTACGCATACGATTAACCTCATGGTAACAGGGCCTTCTGGGGAAACAGACAATGTGCAGGTTCAACTAGAAATCCTTCCAGAATAATTCATTATTGTATCCTATTACAGGATTTGACGAAACAACTGTTATGTTTGGTACAAATCCTGTAATAAATACTAAAGTCTTTCATTAGTATATTAGATTATAGAACGAAATTTACTTATAGAATACATTGCGCTACCTCTTCACTTTATTAGCCCTGCTGGCAATTATCCAAACGGAAGTGTATGCCCAAGATCCGCAATTTACGCAGTTCTATGCAGCACCTATTTACCTAAACCCTGCCTACACGGGGGCTAACGGAAATATTAGGGCAGCAATGAATTACCGAAACCAATGGCCTGGCTCCGAGGCGCAATCAGTTACCTACCTAGCCTCTTACGATCAGCATTTTTCTTTCCTAAGAAGTAGCTTCGGGCTTTTAGCCAAAAAAGACGAACAATACAATGGAATCGGGAATACCTTTTCTTCTACAGAAGTGGCACTATCTTATGCATATAAAATAGAAGCAAGCGAAACCTTTTCAATTCAGCCAGCCATACAGGCAGGGTATGTAATTAGAGATATTGATTTTAACTCTTTTATTTTCGGCGACCAAATTACTAATAATGGTTTTACCGCAAACCCAACAGCAGAGCAATTTCCCGAAGAGCAAATAGGATATGTAGATGTTTCTACAGGTTTTTTGGTGTTTTCAGATAGAATGTGGTTTGGAGTGGCGGTGCATCATATCAACGAGCCGGAGCAGTCGTGGCTAGGAGGTTTAGATAAACTGCCTATGAAAACAACTGCACATTTCGGCTTTGTAATTCCAACTAAAAGAACTCGAAGAAGACAGCCCGATTTAGAAGATGGTACCATTATCCCTGTTATTCAGTACAAAACGCAAGGGCGTTCCGATCAGTTGAGCTTAGGCGTTTATGGCAATTTTGATCCAATAGTCGCAGGCTTTTGGTATCGAGGGCTTCCTGTGAAACGCTTTGATAATACCGTGAGTAACAACGATGCCCTTGCCGTGTTATTTGGGCTGTATATTAAACAGATGACCGTTGCGTACAGCTACGATTTCACTGTGTCGGAACTTGCTCCGATAACCAATGGCGCACATGAAATCTCTCTCACTTTCGATTTCAAACCAAAAGACGACCGCAAGCAACCCCGCCGAGGCTACTCAGGCAAGCGAAGAAGAGCACCCTCGCCTTGGAAACGCATATATTAATTTCCTGTTTTTTTTATTTATCCGATAAAAAGCCATATTTGGTAAAGACTAACTAATTATGCGAATTGGGGGGCTAAAAGAATATTACAACCAAAAGAACTGAGCAAAAATATGTTTTTTTGTTATCTCGACCGCAGGAAGAGAACGATAACGTTTACTTGTGTTATTGTTAGATTCTTCGCAAGCTCAGAATGGCATCAAAATTTATTCTTTGGGCTCAAAAAGGAAGGTTATAAGCCATGATTCGCATTAATTCCGAAACCACAATAGCCCAACTAAAATGTCAGATAAAAAAGAAGCAAGAAAGCTGCGAAAAGCCAATCGTAAAAAAAGAAGATTAGAACGCAGAGCAGAACGAAAAGAAAGAAGAGCAAAACGAAGAGAAGGGAAAGGAGAGTTAAGACTTGTAATCGCCGAAAAAGTAAATGCGTTTTTAGACAATGAATTCGACAAAATCCAACAAGAAAAACAACAAGCATTAGTTGCGGGAGACAGCACCACGCAAGAGATGGATCCCAAAGCACTATTGCAGAAATATTTATTTAAAGCGGTTTTACAAGGCGCTAAATCGGGCGCGTTGCCGGGCTTTGTAGGAATGATTACGATTGTCCCCGAAATTGTGGGTAATGTGAAAAACCAACTCAGAATGGTATACGATTTAGGGATTGCTAACGGCTACCCACCGAATACCCACAAAGATATTATCATCTATGTTTTCCTCGATTCCCTCGGTAAAAAACTCACAGGTTTCGGAATTATACAGGGAAACCAAATTATGGTTAAGCCTAATTCTACCTCAACACTACATTCTATCATTAAAATTATTGCAGGCTATGTAGTAAGTCAGCTTGTGCGTTCGTTGGTGTGCAAATGGTTACCCGGCATTGGCAGTGTGGCAATGATGGCATGGGCGCATCATTCTATCATAAAAGTTTCTAGCAATGCCAATGGCTTATTTGAGCATGAAATTACGCTAGACCAAAACCCTGAGTCGGCTCGGCAAGCACTCGATTTAAGCAGTTTGGAGGAGCAATCAATAGAAGAGCAGGACGATGATGCAGATTTTATTAAGTTTTTAGCCCTAATTGATTTAATGCGCCAAGATGGAGCCATTCAGCCTAAGGAAAAGGGCTTATTCTTAGAAATGCTTCAAAATTCAGACTTTGAAGAGGATGAAAAGGAAGAACTTTATAATATGCTAGAGAGCGATGAAGATATTGAGGCTGACCTCACTTATTTTAAAGATAACCCAGATGAATCCCTAGGACTGATTTTCGATCTAGTAGCTTTGGCTAAAGTAGATGAAAACTTGCATACAAAAGAAGTAGGTTACTTATTTGAAGTAGCTGACGAGTTAGATTTTCCGAGAGACCAATTAATGCAAATGTTAGAAGAGTAAAGCAATCCTACCTTAATAATTAGATAGTGCCAATACGTTGTCAATGAAATTAAGTAAACATTTCACTTTCTTTTACTCCTTCTTTATTCTATTTTTAGAAAGAAATAAACATTAAAAGTATATAATCCGATGGTTTTCAATTACAGAGTTTTTATTGTTCTAGGGCTGATGGCAAGTACTCTTACAGCAATGGGCCAAAATGCATCTCCGGAGAAAAAAGAGGTTCCCATTCACGAGAAAAAAGTTTTAATCGAAGATGGTAAAATTTATTGGAACAAAGCATTACCTGTTTACCTCTTTGTTTCTACCAAAGCAGATGGGAGCGACATGATAAAACTAGAAAGCAAATCGACTGCAAAATATGCGAACCCCATGTATTTCGATACAGAGGGCATTAACTATATTCGGCATAAATGGGCAGTAGACCAAGAAACGGGAAAAACCATTGTGCCAGAACTAGAAGTACAATTTGAGGTGTATAACGATGGGCTTGCCCCCATCTCTCAGTCTGCAATAATAGGAGATAATAAATATATTACTGGCGGAAAAACCTATTATGGCAACGAGGTGAAAGTTGAATTAACCGCTAAAGATGGGATGTCGGGTTTAGAAGGTATCTATTCAGTGGTAAATGGCTCGCAATTTACTCAATACACGGCCCCCATTCAGTTAGATAAAAATGGCGAATACGAAGTAAAGTACTACTCTGTAGATAGGGTGGGAAATGTGGAAAAGGTACACACTAAAAGTTTTTTTGTGGATTTAGAAGCCCCTAGTACAAATCATGTAGTAGAGGGCACAAGAGTTCAGGACATCTTATCGCCAAGGGCAACGCTTTCTCTTGAAAAAATAGATAATGACTCTGGTGTAAAACGCACTATTTACAGTTTCGATGAACAGCCAGAAAAAGCTTATTACAGCAAAGTATACCTCAGTAGTCTGTCAGATGGTAACCATACGTTTACCTACTATTCTGATGACAACGTGGGAAACACAGAAAGTAAGAAAACCTATGACTTTTACTTAGATAAAACGCCTCCAACCGTAGTTTCAATTGTGCAAGGCGATAGGTTCAACAACAGAGGGCGGAATTATATCTCGGGTAGAAGCAAGCTTAAATTAATAGCCAACGACAACAAATCGGGTGTAGACAAGGTGTACTATCGAGTGAATGGAGGCGAAGCACAAGAATATACAGAACCATTTCCAATTCAACGTTCGCAAGGTAACATGGTAGTTTCATTTTATGCGACCGATAACGTTGGGAATAAAGGAGGCGCTGTAAGCGATACAAACTTAGGGAATATGTATTTGGATTTAACTGCTCCTAATGTGTCATATAATGTGGTAGGACCCAAATTCTTTTCACGCGATACCATGTTTATTAGTAATGAAAGTAAAATAAGATTGGTGGGGACAGATGCCGAATCGGGAATTCAGAAAATGAATTACAACCTCGATAGCAAGGGCGACACAGAATACAATGACCCTTTCCAAGTAACAGGCACCAATGGTATTCATAATTTTGTGTATTCTGCCATTGATCAAGTATATAATCAAATTGTAAAAGAAGATTTTGTAGTGTTAGATAATGAAGGACCCGAAGTGTTTTTTCATCCAAGCATTCAAAAAATTGCTACGCAACGATACGAGAAGGATAACCAAGAAGTGCCTGTTTATACTTCTGCAACGCAATTCTATTTAGCTGCTACCGATGCTTTAGTCGGCACAGATAAAATCTATTATAAGCTCGATAAAGGAAAAGAAAAACTTTATGGTACAGCCATCGAAATTTCCAAAAAAGGAAACAGAAAGCTAACGGTTTGGGCAGTAGACAAATTAGGCAATAAAAGTGAAGAGGTAAGCTACGATTTAGTAATACAGTAAAAAACGGATTGAAATAACTTACAAAAAACCCTGTGCAATAGCTTTTGCATAGGGTTTTTTTATTGAAATTAGTTCTGGCAGAATCGCCTTACTTGGTTTTACCCGTGAAAATACCACTTAAAAATTGCTTGGTAATTAAATAAGTAGGTTTTACACCTGTAAGCCCTAAGCTACCTGATGCTAAAGTGCTACCTGTAATTAAAGGATTATCCGAAGCGTAGTAAGCATACCTCAATTTTACATCTTTGCTAATGTTTCTCCTGATTTTAGAGGCTGCCTGAATGGCTTTTTGGTAATGCGCTCCTTCCATCTCCAAGCCCGATGCATGCCAAGAGGAGTCTTTGAAATACCTTAAGACATCTTTATTTTGGAGTGAAGTTCCTAAAACAGTTACCATTGTGCCTGCATAGACCTCTAGTCCGTTGCCTTCAAACTCTTCGAGTGTACAGGCATTTTCGAAGGGGTAATTATCGGCAGTTCCCTCAAAAACGTGAGCGGTTGGTATCATTAAATCTCCTTTGTTACCGCATAAGATACCTGCTTTACCCATTATTGAGATAGAACCTACATCTAACGTATGTTCTTTTCCATCGGCTATAAATGGCTTTAAAAGCTCATCCATGGTTTCATAAGCCTGTTCGCCAAAGGCATAGTCCATCACTAGTAAAACTGGCTTTTCGCTTTCAAGATACTCGCGGTTTAATTGTATTTCGGGAGAGATACTCTCAGGGCTTATGCGCGAAGTATCAAAAATTTGGACACCTACGTTAGTACCGGAGTTATCGTGAATGGTGAACATGCCGTGTGTATCGGCATAGTCTTTTACCACCCCTTGCAGTTCTTTATTTTCTTCGCTACTTAACTTAATTGCCAAATCTTCGAGCAACGATTGTTTATATTTATCTTGTTTCATTAAAGCAGGGTAAGCATACAGGCAGTTCATTACACTATGCAGGTTTGCACTTATAATATGGATTGGGCGTTTAAAAAGGTCTTTTTTCCATAAAAAAGTCTTTAGTCTATTGGCCCATTGGTCTCCGTATATATGCCTGCCAATTCTTTCCCTTAGGGCAGGGGTGAAGCTAATTTGCCTTACTTTTGTTTTTGAAATGCGTTCATGGGCGATTTTGCCTAGCCAATAGATAATATGAAACAAACCATTGTTTTTACTACTATTTTCTTTCAGTCTTGAGTAGGCTAACTTGGTTTCTTCAAAAGTTCTTCCCAGAATAGTACTAAGGTAAGTGAAGGCAATATCGCGTGTTGTAGCGTTTTCGCTATTACTT
>CAZFQW010000136.1:0-8140 GCA_964521225.1 uncultured Roseobacteraceae bacterium | reverse complement strand
TAATCATTCAAAAAATTTGTAATCTCCCTTATACACTAAATTCTATACAGGCTCTCGTATTCTCCACCGTCTACTTTACCCATAATTTAAGGCTTATTACACTATACCTTATTCTTATAAACAAAACCAAGAAACAAAAAATATTATGCAGCATAATAAACCCTCAATCCTTTCCAAACCTAATCATCATTCTTAACCTCAATTCTTTCTAGATCTATTTCTTCGTCTTCGTCTTCTAAATAGAAGGTATTATTCCTATCGAAAATAGGGTTTAGTGTAACTTGCTTGCTGCCTACATCGAACGAGCTTAGTAAGGCAGGCAGTAAAATTAAGTTGGTGATCATTGCCACTAAAAGGGTGGTAGAGGTTAAGGCGCCTAGTGCTACTGTTCCGCCAAAATCAGAGGCTGCAAAAATTACAAAGCCACAGAAAAGGACAATCGATGTGTAGATCATACTAGTGCCCGTTTCTTTAAGGCTTACCTCTACGGCTTTTACAATATTAAATTTATGCACTAATAATTCTTGGCGATACTTTGCCAAAAAGTGAATGGAGTCATCCACAGAAATTCCGAAGGCTATGCTAAATACCAGTGCTGTACTTGGTTTTAGGGGGATGCCTAAGTATCCCATTAAGCCCGCTGTAATAATGAGGGGAATCATGTTCGGGATGAGGGAAATGATAATAATTCTAACATTCCCAAAAAGTGTCCCCATAATGATGGCAATGAGCACAAAAGCAATCAGCATACTATTTCTTAGGTTTTTGATGAGGTAATCGTTCCCCTGTACAAAAATCCAAGTAGTTCCGGTTACATCTGCCGTCATTTCTGTGCCTGCTAAGATGCTATCAATCGCTGGCCTGATTTCTTGGTTAATCAGAGAGTCTAATTTCTCAGAACCAAGATCGGCTACTTTCATTGAAATCCGCATAAACTGCCCCGTAGTATCTACAAACGAATTGGCTAAGTTTGATTCGCTTTCCGACTGATTGCTAAGGTAACGCATAATGTAGGGTTCTTCCCTTCTACTTGGCAGTTTATAGTCGCTTACCGAACCAAAATAAGCTTGGTTCGCCGATTTATACAAAGAAACCATGGAAACGGGGGTAGTAACTTCTGGTAAACTTGCCAAGTAGTTCTCTAGTTTTTCAACTTGCTGAATGTTTGACCTTTTACGGATACCCTTCTTTCTGCCTGTGTCAACTACCACTTCTAAAGGCATTACGCCTTTAAAATTATCTTCAAAAAAGGCTAAATCAACTCGGATATCGCTGTTTTCTGGAAGGTCATCGACCATATAAGTTACGGCTTTTAGTTTAAAAGCACCGAACAATGCTACAGCAACCAAAACCAAAGAAACGGCATAAATAGCCATGCGATGTTTGCTGATAAGCGTTTGAAAAACTTTCAGGATAACTAAAGTAGGTGTAAAATCTAAATGGCGAATCTGGCGCGTTCGTGGCGGAGGGAGGTAAGAAAAAACTGCCGGAATAAAGATAATACTAATCACAAACGTAGCGAATATGTTGATAGATGCCGTGATACCAAACTCTTGTAATGCGGAAATTTTTGTAAAAGTGAGCACAAAAAAGCCAGTGGCAGTAGTGGTATTGGTGATCAGTGTTACCACTCCTATTTTCTGAATTACCTTAATTAGCGCATTTCTTTGGTTGCCATGTAGCGCAAATTCTTGGTGATATTTATTGAGCAGATAAATACTATTCGGAATCCCTATCACTACCAAAACGGGAGGGAGCAAGCCCGTAAGCATTGTGATTTTATATCCTAATATAACGAGCGTTCCCACAGTCCAAATTACGACCATCCCAATCATAATTAGGGGGTAAATTACAGGAGAAAATGAGCGGAAGAATAAGAAAAGTATCAGTGCGGTTATGCCTAGCGAGCAAAGTAAGAAAAGATTCATCTCCTTTCTCACTTTCGAAACCATAATAGAGCGCACGTAGGGCAAGCCTGCATAATGTAATTGAACGCCACTCTGTTCTTTAAATTTCTCACCTAATGCAATAATGTTATCGGTAATTCCTGTTCTGTTTTCTGAATTGAGGTAAACGGGATCAAAAGAGACAAGCATTACTGTTGCCCCATTTTCAGGGTTTAATAGCTTTCCTTCATAAAACTTTAAATCTCTTGCCTTTTGCAGCAGACTGTCTAAAGCCTCTTGTGTATCGGGCATAGGCTCAAAGAGGGGTTCTGTATCAAACCTTTTTGCTTCTGTATTTCGAGTCAGGTAAACCATCTGCGGGAGGGAAATTACGCCGGTAATGCCTTCCAATTTTTTTACTTCCTTCCCAAATTCTGCAAGTGCTAAGAAATTAGATAATTCATATACAGAACTATCTTGCATTCCTATGGCGAGCATATTAGCGTCTTCCCCAAAAGTTTTTTGAAAATTGTCAAAATAAATCATGCTAGGGTCATCTGTGGGCACAATGCGCATAAACTCGTACGACCACTCGATTTTGCGGCCCTGATACCCCATAAAAGCAGTGATAATAAAAAGCAGAAGAATTAACCAAAATCTGAATTTGAATATAAAGCTAGCCAGGCGAATCCACATACCGTTTTTTTAATTAATTGAATTAAGATTAAAATCAAGCCACAAAGTAGCCTGTATATCTGTTATGTAATGTTTGATTATTCGTTTTGATTTAAAAGAAAAGTAAATCTCCTTCCTCGCCATCAAACTCTTCGTTGATGAGTGATTCTGGAAAACCCAACATTTTAATTACAGCAACTGCGGCTTCAACCCCTTTGTTTCCATGTTTTCCTCCTGCGCGGTCTTTTGCCTGCTCCATGGTATTAGGCGTAAGCACGCCAAAGCTTACTGGTTTAAAAAAAGCTAAGGATACTTTAGTAATGCCTTGTGCAATTGCCTGACAAATAAAATCGAAATGGCGTGTTTCGCCCTGAATGACACAACCCAAGCAAATAACGCCATCAATATCTTCTCTGGCAGCTAAAAATTGAGCACCTAACGTTAACTCAAAAGCGCCGGGCGCATTTCTACGAATAATATTTTCTTCTTTCATACCATGCTTTATCAGTGTTTCAACCGAGGCATTGTAAAGCGATTCTGTGATTTCGGTATTATACTCCGATACTACAATGCCGATTTTACGCTCAGTTAAATTCACATTTTCGTCTTGTGAATACTCGCTCATGTTTTTGTGAGAAGTTGCCATATTTCGTTAAATATTAATGCCTTTTATTGATAAAGGCTCAAAATTAGAAAATTTGCTTTGCCTAACTCACTTTAGCGTGTTAAAATCTTTAGCACATCCTAAATAATGTTAGGAACGAAGGGGTATATCAATAAACTTAGTTTAAAATAGTTGTTTGAGGAGGGGTTGTAAAAAGGTAGATGCTTTTCTGCCAATGTTTTATCAAATCATATTCTTGAAAGCGAATGTGCACTCCGTTGAGGTTATCAATCCCGAATTTACCTGCTTTTTCAACAATTACGGTGTTAGAGCTATTGTCTTGGAGTGAGGTATATTTTGGAAAGATAATCGACTGAAAATCTTTACTTAGTATTCCTAAATCGCTTCCTTTTCGGAGGAGCCAATGCCGGTTTTCTGTGCGGTTAATGGCATCGTACTCAAAGGGTAAAATGGTTTCTCCAGATTTATCAATTATTCCGTAGAGATTATTTTTTTGTACCACTGCATAGCCATTTTGGAATGCCGACACCGTTTGGTATCGGGGTTGAATAATCAGCCGTTCTTCTGAGTCGATATAGCCCCACTTTCCTGCAATTTTTATGGCAGCTAAGTTTTCTGAAAAACTTTGAACTGCCTCGTAGCGAACACTAATTCGCAACCGGCATAAATAATCGATAAACCCTGCTTGGTTTTGATACTGAACAGCAATGAAATTTTCTGAGAGCGGTTGATTGATTGACCAAACTGCACAATTTTTTTCTTGAGGGATTTCCGTTGAATGCTTCGTTGCATAGAACTGAAAACCCTCTTTTTGTACCAGCAAGTAGTCTTCATTATAGGGCTGAATATCATCGTATATTGGTTCTAAAATAGGCCGCCCCCATTGGTTGATATAGCCTAATTTTCCTTCATTATTAATTAATAACCCCTCTTCAAACTTTTGGGAAGTAGTGGTTAAATCAGATACAAAATACTCTATTCCATCTGTACCCATTGTTCCCCAATAGCCTCTATCAAAAAACATAAAAGCGGCTGAAGAAAGCACCGCTAGGCTATCGACCACAGGGCTAATAACCCAACCTCCATGCGGGTTAATTGCCCCTGAGAACCCCCCTGATTTCACAATGGCGAAACCATTGCTAAAGTCGGTAGCATGTTGATATTTAAAGGGAATTATTTCGTTTAGGCTGCGGTCGATATATCCATAATTACCTCCTTTTTGGGCGAGATACAAACCGTTGCTGAATGCACTAGAAAGCCATTCGGGGTATTTATTAGCATCAATTAATATTACTTGCCGATTAAAAAAATCCCATGCAGTGGTTGTTCCTTTTTTTGCCCTAATTATGCCAATACTATCTGTAAATATTTCGGTATAAATGGGCTTTAATATTTCTTCTCCAACTTTATTGATAAGTCCGTACAGATTATTTTTTTTAATTATTGCATAATTATTTTTGAAAGAAGTAATCATTTTGAATTGAAAGCCTGTAATGTTTTCTTTTTTAGGGATGGATACAAGTGCCCAATCACCTTTCCGTTGAAGCCAAACCAAATCTTCTGCTGCTTTAGTAATTGAGTCTCCGTAGACTACAAAACCATTATTCTCCGAAGCGTTGAATAATTCAAAAGCGGTATATGTTTTAAGTGTGTTATTTTTACGGTCTAATTCGCTATAAATAAATCCTTTATCAATATTTCCATTTGCTTCAATTACACCAAATGCACGGTTTTTTAGGGCAATTACTTTGTTATTAATTACAGAAATTACTCGGTTTAGCGCATGCGGAAAAATAGCTTTTCCTGAAGTAGTATAAATACCCCAATTCCCTTTTTTTGCAATTAAATACTGCTTATTTAATAATTTAATAGAATCGAATTCTATGGGAATTATTTGTTCTAATTGCGAGTTAATAATGCCCCATTTACCATTTATATTCACCCCAATTAAATCATTTACAAAAAGTAAAGCTTCCTGCCCTTGTATTTTATCTTGCCATCCTATAAAGTCGTAGGCTTGCTTTGTTAATAAATTGCCTTTTTCATCGATTAATTGAAAACCTTGATTGGTTTTAACAGGGGCAATGTTATTGGAAAAAAGATAGGCATTTTCGAAGGAGGGTGCTATTTTAAACTTTTTGCTTCCTTCTTTTTTATAACCCCATTTACCATTTTTATCTTGCTGTGGAATTAGCTGCGAATAAGAAGTAAAAGTGCTAGAAATAATAAATATAAAAGTAATAAACTGAATAAAATGCTTCATTAATATTTTTTGTAAATTTCTTTGATAGATTCATAGGTATTAGTAAATACCAATCCTTCAACTTCTTCGGGGGAAACCCATTTTACCACTTCAATATCTTCTTCGGTTTGTGGTACTGCTTTTAATGATTCGCTATCAGTACAGTGCATTGAAAACCAATGGGTTAATTTTAAAATATCTTTCCCTTTATGGGTGTAAGTATGCCAAGTTTCTCCTGTTCTATTTTGAAGTGTAGGATGGATTCCGCATTCTTCTTCTACTTCTCTAACGGCAGCGTGTTCAATTTTTTCGCCTTTTTCAATTTTTCCTTTGGGTAAATCCCATTTTCCTAATCTTAAAATAAATAATAATTTTCCTGAATCATTTTTTACAATTCCCCCAGCGGCTTCAATAATAATAAATTGCTCCTGTATTTTTTGCCACCGTTTCTGAAGCTTTTCTTCTGAACCAAAAGGAATAATAATACTGCCTTGCAATTTATTTTCTTTAAATAGCTTATATAATTGGATTATTTTTTTTGTGGAAACCGATTGTATATTTTCACTTTCAGCACGATAAGTGAGCTCCCACGACTGTTCATTTGTGAATATCTTCATACAGCATTGTTTTTTTATGGCATAAAGGTAGAAAATAAGAGAAAGATAAGATAGTGTTTCGTTTTAACTAAAAATACATTGCTACTAGGTTTTGGAGTGTATCTTGTACTGTTTTATGTAGCTGATATATACAAATATAAAAGGTCGGTTTTTGCAAAAGGGAAAAGCCCGAAGAGCTAAAATCTCTGTAGAAAATTGAAGGAATGAAGCGTTCAAGCTCCATCGGGGCGAAATTTAAAAGTGTATATCCGCTTGGTTCTATTGAGCTGCATGTATTTACAATGATTGAAATAAAACGCTATACTACAAACAGTTTTGAAGAATGGAATCAATTTTTACAAATTGCTGCCAATAGCACCTTTTTGTTGCATAGAAATTTTGTAGAGTACCATTCCGATAGATTTACAGACTGTTCCTTACTTTTTTATAAAAAAGGCAAGCTCGTAGCCTTATTAGCAGGAAATACAGAAGGCGAAGGATATTATTCTCATCAAGGGTTGAGCTATGGCGGTTTAATTTACCAAAATGCGCTTAGGCTCGAAGATACAATTGCTTGTTTTGAAGCGCTCACTCAATATGCCGAAGGTCAGTCAATAAAGACTTTGTATTATAAACCCGTACCTACCTATCACCATAGTGCTTTTGTAAATTCAGATGTTTTTCTACTACAAAAGTTGGGAGCAAAACAGCACTTAGAGGCATCGTCGGTCATAGATATTAGCAATGCATTGCCTTTTCAGCAAAGAAGGAAAAGGGCAATTGGCAAGGCAAGAAAAAACCAGTTAGAAGTTAAAGTAAATACCGAGGAATGGGAACAATATTGGGCAATCCTCACAGAAAATTTAAAGGAGCAGCATGGCGTTTCCCCAACGCATTCAACAGCCGAAATTAAATATTTGAAGCAACATTTCCCGCAGCAGATACAACTGCAAACCTGTTGGTTTAATAATACACTTGTAGCAGGGGTAGTACTTTTTCTTAATAGTACCACGGTGCATGCCCAATACATTGCCAGTACAAAACAAGGGAGGGCACTAGGCGCACTCGATTTTCTTCTCGATTATTTGCTGCGCCGGTTTCAATACTTAAATTATTTTAGCTTAGGCGTAAACGATTTGCGCAACACTGCGGGCAACTTAAACAATGGTTTAAACGATTGGAAAGAAGGTTTTGGCGCAAGGGTATGGCAACACTATCATTTCACAATATCTTTTGAGCAGCTCAAAGGAGCCAAAAGTATTCTGAAATGATAGTGTTGCCTGCAAGGTAAAACGGTAAATTAATTATTGCGCGCCTCTTTTCTGGATTTCATCCCTAATTTTAGCGGCTTGCTCATAGTCTTCGGCATCAATTGCCGCTTGCATGAGGGTTTCTAAATCGACAACCGATTTACGCTTTAAATCACTTTCTTTGAAGTCTGAATTGCCTTCACTTTCTGCAAAAGCATCTTCAAGTGGTTCTAAACTTTCTAATTCTTCTTCAACGTCACTCAATTCAATGCCTGCTTCTTTTAGTACCGAGTTATAAGCATAAATAGGCACACCGAATCTGATTCCGATAGCTACGGCATCAGAAGGGCGTGCATCGAGTTCTATGTAGTTAGAGCCATCGGCAAAGGAGCAAATAATTTTAGCATAAAATACGCCTTCCTTTAAATCGGAAATAATGACTTCGTAAACGTCGATATCGAAACTAAGAGCAAAAGATTTAAATAAATCGTGGGTCATTGGTCTTTTTGAGATTATCTTCTCCATTTCTATGGCGATGGCCTGTGCTTCAAACATCCCAATGATAATGGGTAGCCTACGCGTACCTGTTTCCTCGCCAAGCACAAGAGCAAAAGAGCCTGATTGCGAGTGACTTGCCGATAGTCCTAGTATTTCAAGTTTTATTTTATCCAATTTGAGTATTGCTATTTTCGTACAAAAATATAATAAATGCGCTTACTCGGTAATCTATTCTTATAAGTTTTGAAATAAACTTACATCGGTAACATAGTTTTGGTGCATTACCGTAGTATAGTAAATAATATTTAATTAAGTATAAGTACCGATTCAAAATTAAATATAACTAAAATAAATATTTGGAAAAGTTA